>NZ_CEZPJD010000837.1:0-3378 GCF_983059655.1 Okeania sp. | reverse complement strand
TCCTTTAAAACGGAATTGATTGACTAAAAGGAAAATTTTTCTTCTCTTAGTCGATTGGATATGGCGAGGAAAGTCGCTCTTGAGAAAGCCGCTCCGAATTAGGGAGTAGAGAGTAGGGGGAAATAACTGATTATTTATGTGCGATAATTTATTTTATTTTTTATTAAACAGGGAGTAGGAAGTAGGGAATAGGAGGAAAAGTCTTACATTGTCTGAGCTTTAAACTTTTTAACTTTCAAACACCTTTCCTTCGACTACTATATATTTTTAAGTCTGAATAGCTGACAACTTTTAGACATAAATCATAGTCAAAATTATCATATTAAAATGACAAAAACAGCATGGGTGTTTCCAGGGCAAGGTTCTCAAAAAATTGGTATGGGAATAGATTTATTAGACTTGCCTTCTGCTAAAGTAAAACTTGAGCAAGCTAACCAAATTTTAGGTTGGTCCATAACAGAAGTTTGTCAAACTCAAGAAGAAAAATTATCTCAAACTCTCTATACTCAACCCTGTTTATATGTAGTAGAAAGCTTATTAGCAGATGAAATGTTTGCTCATTCTTTTCAACCAGATATTGTTGCAGGTCATAGTTTAGGAGAATATGTTGCCCTTTACGTTGCTGGGGTATTCGATTTTGAGACAGGACTAAAATTAGTTAAAAAACGTGCTGAATTTATGAATAATGCCACAGGTGGACAGATGGCAGCTTTAATGGGATTTGATCGAGAAAAGCTTGAAGAAGAACTTCAGCAAACAGCAGATGTTGTTCTAGCAAATGATAATAATTCAGCTCAAGTTGTTATATCTGGTACACCAGAAGCAGTCGAAACTTTACTCAGCAAAATTAAAGTTAAACGTGCAGTTAAATTAAATGTTTCTGGAGCGTTTCATTCTCACTTAATGGAGTCGGCATCTAGAGAATTTCAACAAATATTAGAATCAGTAAAATTTGCTGATGCAAAAATTCCCATAATTTCCAATTGTGAGCCAATTGCCACTCAAGATGCAGCGACAATAAAACAACGTCTAGATCGGCAAATGACCAATGGTGTACGGTGGCGTGAAACATCTTTAGAGATGCAAAAAGAAAAAGTAGAAAAAGTTATAGAAATTGGTCCGGGGAAAGTTCTCACTGGCTTAATTAAACGAACTTGCCCAGATTTTAAATTGGTAAATGTAAGTAGTTTAAAGGATATTAATAATTAATAATTAATAATTAATAATTAATAATTAATAATTAATAATTAGGGTTTGCTGATTAAATTTCAAAGCATTGACGTAAGCATTCAGCGTTCAGCTATCAGCTATCAGCTTGGTTAGGACTTATGTTGATGATGAACCTTAGACAGATAAATTACAGCATATTTCTGGCAAATGAGGTACAAGCTTGAATGGCAAAATTATTGTAGTGCGGCCATCTTGCCCGCAACAGGTGTACCTCATAACAACGGGAACTGCTGTATTTCCAACTGTTGCCTGTTCCCTGCTATTATGATGAACTAACTTAACCTAAAATCAAGGTCATATCTTGTGACTAGAAATCGTGAACCAGTCGAGAATTTAATTCTTTATCGCTTATTAAAATGGTCAGTAATAGTTCCTATACTTAAGTTTTATTTTCGGAATAATATTTATGGTACAGAAAATGTTCCACAACAAGGGCCATTAGTCATAGTTAGTAATCATGCCAGTGACTTAGATCCTCCAATAGTTTCTGTTTGTATGAAAAGACCTGTTGCTTATATGGCAAAAGAGGAATTATTTGAAGTACCCGTTTTGAAGCAAATTATTACATTATACGGAGCATATCCAGTTAAAAGAGGATCGGCAGACCGGAGTGCTATTCGTTCGGCACTCAATAGTTTGGAGCAGGGGTGGGCAGTAGGTATTTTTTTACAAGGAACTAGGACTTCTGATGGTAGAATTACAGAACCAAAATTGGGTGCGACTTTAATTGCAGCAAAGGCAAAAGTACCATTATTACCAGTTTGTATTTGGGGTACTCATGCAGTGAAACGTCAAGGTTTGATAGCTAATTCTGTACCAATAACTGTCAGAATTGGAGAACTAATACCACCTCCAGAGTCAACTAAGAAGCAAGAGCTAGAATTGATAAGTCAAAAATGTGCAGATATAATTAACAAGATGCACGATTTAGGACGTTGATGTAGCGCTGCGCGCAGGCAACAGGCAATAGGCAACAGGGGAATAAAAAGCTTATAATATTAAGAATTTTATATTGGACACCTCCTGCAATTTGTACATAAGTCAGCGCACATTTCTAGATATTTAGTTTAGTTAAAATTAGTTAAAAAGAAATGCAGGATATTAGAGAACAATTGGCCGAAAATTTGGATGTAGCTGAATGGAATTGGTTAGTACCCCATGTAAAACGTGATGCTGTAGTAATTGTCGGCAAAAATTTAGATTTATTAGATGTGGGAGTAGCGATCGCTTCTGATAATACTTCTTCTGTGCAAGACTGGATTAGCCGAGAACTTATTTATAAGCCCTCAGCCGAACAGTTGTCAATTTGGAATAGTGATGATAGTAAAAAATTTAATGCTTTGATAGTACAACCTTTTGTTTTGGTACAAGAACCTGATGCTACTCAAGAAGATAATGGGGCAACCAGTCCAGCACCAGTATAACCAGTAGCTACCCATAAAATAGCTCTAATGCCATCTCTAATAACTTTTTCAATGGGTTCGGGCGATCGCCCAGAAGGTACAGGCATTGGCTCAAAACTAATGCCCCTACTACCCAAAACAATTTCCCCGATAACTTGGGCACGAAGCATGTGGTCATCGGAAGTAACTAAATAAACACTTGTAATACCATGGGATTTTAATTTATCTACCATTGTGGTAAAATTAGTTACAGTATCTACGGCATCATAATCTAAATGTAAGCGAGTTTGCGAAATACCACTACTAGAAAATAACCAGTCAGCATATTCTGGGTTAGTACCGGAAGACACCCAAATATCAAGGTGGGGATGCTGGCTAGCAAATTCTGCCGCGAAAACTTCTCTTTCTATCGCCCCACCAAGTACAAATAAAGCTTGAGGTGTTTCTAAACTACCTGCAAACTGTTGATAACTAATACAAAAAGTTAATATAAATCCTAGTAGAAACCAGAAAATGCGGGAAATCTTCAATTTTTTGTATAATTTATTACTGGAAACAACCCTCAACACCATATCTTTAACATAAAAGACCATCTGTAGTGTTACAGATGGAAGTGGATTCTATCAAATGAATATTCAGATCGTATTATTTACCATCCGGAGTAGACAATAATAATGCTACGCGCAAGTAATACCATTTCTCAAAAACTTTTCTACATTTTGTTGAGTAGGGGAGTGGGGGAGTG
>NZ_CEZPJD010000836.1:0-3401 GCF_983059655.1 Okeania sp. | reverse complement strand
TTTTCTTCCCTCCTGACTCCTGACTCCTCATGATTATCGAACCACACCGCCGCCTACGGGTCGAATATCTTCTCCTGAGAAAGGAGTTGTACCACCCTCCCAGTTAAAGTCACTGATCCGGAGGCTAAATGTACCAGTTTGTCGTCTGGGACTAAAAGTTAATACAACTCCATAAGTACGACGACTATATTCTAATGTGATACGGTCGTCGAGAATATCACCATTTTCTATGTTGATTCCACTTTGATAGCCAACCCGAAAACCTTTATAAATCTGTTGGACAAAACCAAATAATAAAACATTTGTATCTTCAACGCGGTCAAAGAAAAAAGGTGACTGACCGCTCAGACCTGTCTGGCTATAAGTTAAATTGAATCCAGTATAATCAAAAAAGTCTCTGGAAAAATGTCCAAACTGACCAGTAAATCCAAGACTGCCACGAAGATAAGATTGGTCTTCATCGTTACTATAAAGGCTAGTAGCACCGGTAAGCCCTAAGACCATTTGCACAAATGGAACTACTGGTTTGCTGGTATATCTCAAGCCTTCGCTTGGGGTAGCTGGTAATGCTTCTCCACTCCAGATAGTTAGTGGGTATCTCAGAGAGACTACGCTCTGGAAACGACCAAGGTCAGCTCGTGCTTTAGCATCATCGTCATCATTTTCATCATTTTCATCGGGTAAGGGTTCAAATGGTTCGAGGTCTGTTAATAATTCCCGACGGTCTGTTCTCGCATTGACAACTTGATAACCTGTCTGAAAACTTAGTTGGGCACCGGTTTTACCTACTGGTATTAGGGGAGAGGTCAGGACTACACCTGCGCTGCTGTGAACTGTTTGAAATCCTAAGCTGCCATTGAATAAGCGATCGCGATAACTATACTCCCCTGTTAAATTGTAACCTTTGTATAACTGTCTTAGTCGAATGCTACCCCGAAAATCGTCTTCTTCTATGTCAGGAAAATCCTTAAATGTCAGAAATGTGGCTCGTCCTTCTAGCTGGGTTGTGGGAGTTATAGAGCCGTTTGCTGAAGCTTTGAGACCAAACACATTATCATCTATGGGGGAGTCGCCTTCATCACCTAAAAAGGCTCTTTCTAAGTAATATTGGGGAGTTATTCTGACTTGAAATGGTATTTGAAGTGGTGGTTCAAATGTAGTTTCAACAAATAACCCTCCTCTATCATCTTGGTCGTAACCAATTTGAAGTGGTAGGGGGTCTCTTTGGTTACGGTCAATAATTGTTCGTTCGCGAAATAGTGGTAAACTAAAGCGATCGTCAAATACTAACCGCGCTTTTTTGGTGATTAGTTCATCTTGAAAGGGAGATAGGGGTGTGAGTGTGGCACGCTCGCTTCTTAATTCTACCTCTGGAGGTGAAAATGGATCGTTGGTGAGTCTGAGATTTGTGGCTTCCCAAGTGCCTGCACCTAATAAGTTTAGACGGTCTGCTTCAAAGCGCAGTCTATTAACTGTTCCTGCCTGTTCGGGTGCTTCTAGTTTGGGTTCAAACGTAACTTTTGTGCCTTCAGTTGCTTTTACATTTGTTGGTGGTTGAGTTGCAGCAATGCGATCGCTTAATGTTCTTGCTTGCAATGCTCCTACTCCTTCTGTGGTGGGTAGGGATGATGAGGAGATTTCTTCTGCGTTACCGACAAAAATAATTCCACTTGCTTGTTCAATTACTCCTTTATCTAGGGTAAAGTTGTATTCCATGCGTTCTCCTAGCAATACTTGTTGCCCTTGAGTAAAAACAGCATTTCCCGTTGCTAGGAGTTGACGAGTAGTTAAGTTAATTTGTACTTTGTCGGCGTTAACGAGTCCTTGACTAAATCGCACTATTACTTTACCTTCTGCTGTAATTAGTCGTCGTTGGTCGTCATATTCTTGGCGCTCTGCTGTTACTTCTACTACGTCTGCTGGTAAGGGTACTGTAATAGGTTGTTGCTCTCCTGTTTCTTGGTCTGAATCTTGGGTTGGAGATTCTGGATCTACTATAGGAATAGGTGTCTCTTCTTCTTTTGATTCTGGGACATCTGGCTGGTCTATAGGTTGTTGGTCTTGGGGAAGATTGGGCAATTCTGGAGAGCTATCTTCTATTATTTGTCCTATTTTAAGTGTTTGTTTTTGTGCTTGTGTTTCAAGTTGCTCTGGTTGAGTGAAAAATTTTGAGGTAATTACTTCTTTTCTGGTACTTGCGGTATTCTCACTGAAATGTTCTAAAATTTTTCTACTATTTGAGCTATATAAGTTTACTGGTTTGGTAGTTTGTTCTTCTTGTTTTCTGGCTGTATATTCGTAAAAATTTGATAAGGAAGTAGAGTGGAATGTTAATTTTCTATCTAAATTAATTTGGTTTTCTATAGTAGAAATTTTCTCTGCTGATGATATATCTATTTCTACAGGTGGTCCGAGACTTGCTGAGGTTGTATGAATTGGACTTACTTGACTAACAGGGTCAAAGGTGGATTTGATTTGAGGAAACTTGTACAATACGGTTTCTCTGAATTCTTGTCCTAAGAAGGTGCTTTTTATAGACAATATGATTTCCTCAGTCCCCTGGTTTGATTTTGGCACTGAGCTAGGTACTTCCTGTCGTAATTTTGTAACACCTTGAGTTACAGTCTGTGAAGGGAGGGTTTCAACTATTGGAGGTAATTCTGGTGGAGGTAGAGGATAGGACATATTTCAGATAGAAACACTAAGCTCAAAGATTTAAACATCAGAGTCGATCATAAACTTAAGAGTTAGAATTTTTATAGAAGATTTATCAATTTAAGAGTAAAAATATAATTAACTTGGCCTGGAGATTACTTTTTTCCACTCTCTAGGATCATAGATATATCATTTCAGTTAGTCACTGACATTTTGATTTTAGCGATCTTGCTTTGTAAATTTTGTCAAAAATTAGCCTGGAATATAACACTTAATTAGATTAGTGGACTTCCAGGCTGATTAATATCTTGGTGCAAGTTTTTTCTCAGTCTCTAGATAATAGAGATTCTCTTACTCCATATCTCGACCACTAGGGTTACGAGCTGGGTCGTTGGACAAGAATCCAAAAATGAATAATCCAACAAAGAACAGGACAACAATATTAACGACTATTTTTAGAGTTAGCATCTATTATTTTTCTCCCAGGATGTGAAAAATTGATATTGATTATGAGAAATCTACAACTTTCTTATCATATCTAAATATTGTCTCATTTGACTACAATTATGTGTCAAATATTTTTCAACTTCTTTTGGCTCCATTGCCAGACTTGTTCAAATACTCTTTCTATCCAGCTCATAACTACATCTACCCACCCCAATATTTCTTCTAGGGGATGTTTGATATATCCCATTGAAACTGAGGCTACTTCTAAGTAGTCTGGTTCTTGTTGGTACTCTGGCTTA
>NZ_CEZPJD010000835.1:2282-3409 GCF_983059655.1 Okeania sp. | reverse complement strand
TTCCTTAAGTTCAATCCTCTTTTTTCAAGGAGAGGTAATTTTCCATTATTCATTGTTCATTATCAATTGTTGAAACTCGCCCCTATATTAAGGTAAGGAAGAAGGAAGAATATTGTGTTGCCTGAGTTCTATATAGAATCTGATTATATATTATATGTTTATAACTATACTTCAAGCCTTAAATCTCCCCACTCCCCCACTCCCCTACTCCCTACTCCCTACTCCCTAAATATATGAGTCATAAACGGATTTTTGTAACGGGTGCTAGTGGGTGTATCGGTCATTATATTGTTGAGTCATTAATTCAAAATACTCAACACGAACTTTTCTTATTAGTGCGAAACCCGGAAAAGTTAAAAGTTGATTATAAAGCTCGTTCGGGTATAAATCTTTTAACAGCAAATCTCCGAGAAATTGAAAGATTTTCAGATTTACTTTCAGAAATTAATGTGGCTATTCTCATTGCTACTGCTTGGGGAAATTTACAGGAAGTATTTGATATAAATGTTGTCAAAACAATTAAATTAGTCAAATTACTCAATCCAGAAGTATGTGAAAATATTATCTATTTTTCTACAGCTAGTATTCTTGATAGTCAAAACAAATTACTCAAAAAAGCTGGTGAGATTGGTACTGATTATATCCGCTCTAAATATGACTGTATGTATCAGTTATCTCGACTCAAGAATGTTCCTCCTCTAACTTGTCTTTTTCCTACTTTGGTTTTAGGAGGGAATGAGGAAAAACCTTATTCTCATCTTTCCTCTGGTTTGCCAGAAATAATTAAATATATTGGTTTAATTCGGTGGTTGAAAGCTGATGGGAGTTTCCATTTTATTCATGCTGAGGATATTGCTAGAGTCGTTACTTATCTAGTAGAAAAACCGCCCCAGTCAAAAGAACTACAAAAATTAATTTTAGGGAACCCACAAGTTACAGTTAATCAGGCTATTGATGAAATTTGTGCATATCTGAATAAACGAATTTATCTCCAGTTTAATTTGTCTCCTTGGTTCATAGAAGTAATCATTTCAGTATTCAAAATTCAAATGGCAGCTTGGGATAGATTTTGTTTGGAATATCGTCATTTTACATATCAAAATCCAGTTAATCCAGCTACTTTTGAA
>NZ_CEZPJD010000835.1:0-2182 GCF_983059655.1 Okeania sp. | reverse complement strand
AACTAGAAATATTTTCCATAACTAAAGAAGTAGAAAGTTCTCAACTCCTCAACTCAGAAAAATTTGCTCTCTTCATTTTTCATTTTCTGAAGCTCAGAAAAAATAGAGGAAATTCCCTGGGAATAAACAAAAAACCATGATAGTATAGAAGTAGAAGGGTGAACTCGCCTATACGCATGATTATTTATTCAACATAAAAAACAGCACTCGAATAACCTAAACATCAAAACACAAAAAATTAGTTAGACAGACAGAAAAACAGGCTGAATATCTAAGCGATCGCCAACCCTTAAACCCAACTCAGTAGCTCTTCCCCCCCTTAACTCAATCACTCCATCCACAGGAACATTAGGTCCATAAGTAGGACAAGGTTCAGATTCACAAGGAGGTAAATTAGAAAAAATTGCCTGTACCTCCCCATTGCTCAGAAACACCATATCCAGATTAATAAACACATTTCTCATCCAAAAATTCACAGTCCGAGGAGGGTTAATCTCAAACAACATTCCTCGGTCATCTGGCAACTCAGTCCTAAACATTAAACCTATCCCCTGTTCAAGTGGAGTTTGTGCCACCTCCAAATTAATAGTCTGACCAGAAAAACTCGCCTGTGCTGAAATAGGTAACATTTGACCCAACTCCACATCACCAAAAATAGAACTAAAACTTGACTCCTCAAGACTCGTCACCCCTGACAAAACTGCCAAATATTCTCCCGTGACTCGGTCTTGAATAATAGTATGACTCTCAGAAGAAATAATATTCAACTCACTAAATTGTAAGCCACCAGTTAGGATTAGGCGATCGCTACCATTACCAAAATCTGTAATTACATCTGCATCTGTAATATTCACTCCACCAGTAGAAGATAAACCGCCACGTCTACCAATAGCAAATAAATCATCACCCTCACCTCCACTCATAGTATCCCTACCCAAATTACCAATTAACCAGTCAGGGCCAAAATCTCCAAACATCAAGTCATTTCCTTGCCCGCCAAAAATTGTATCTGCATCTTGTCCGCCGTATACAATATCATCCCCTTGATTACCTTGAAGAACATCCATTCCTTGGTTGCCGAAGATTTGGTCATTACCCCCGAAACCTTGAACAATATCTTTACTTGTTAAAGCAGCAATGATGTCATCTTCAGGAGTGCCACTGAGAAAATCAATACCTGGTGTACCTTGAACATTAGTCATTTCAGTTATCAGTTATTAGTCTCTGGGATTAAAGATATTTAAGTTGAATAAAAAGTCATGCGTATAGGCGAGTTAACACCTATAGAAGTAAGCATATCAAAATTGTTTAGAAGCTGCAAGCAGATTCCGGTAACAGATTTTTGAGCTTCACAAAATGAATATAGTTACCAAATTGTTGTCATCTCTAATATAAATTCAGGTAAAACATCTTCACCAGATAATGCTTGAGGAGAGTCTAATATTTCTACATCTTTTCCCTGGCGATAAATTTCTACTTGCTGAGATTTTCGATTAATTAACCAACCTAATCTCATGCCATTTTCCAGATATTCTTTCATTTTTTCTCTGGTGTCTGATAAACTGTCGTCAGGTGACATTAATTCGACTAAAAAATCTGGGCAAAAAGGTAGAAATTTTTCTTTTTCTTCGGGAGTTAAATTATTCCATTTTTCTATGGGTATCCAGAACTGGGAGAACGGACAGCACCATTGGGCAGTTGAAAACCCAGGGAAGAATTAAAACAAATTCCTAATTTTGTTTCTCTATTCCACATTCCTAAATTGCCACAAATTTCAGCATTAATCATTCCAGTTTCTCCCCTCATTAAGGGCACAATAATTAAATCTCCTTTGGCATTTCTTTCAAATCTTATCTCCTTATTTATTTGACATAGTTGAAAGAATTGTTCGTCTGTTAGGTCAATTATTGAGTCAATCTCGATAGTCAAATTTGTCATTTTGATTCTTTATTCCTCAGAGTTAATTAGCTATCAGCTATCAGCATTTTAGCTATCATATTTTTGACCTTTGGTTAAATTGGCAACTATTACACCAGATAGTTGAGTCGGATTTTAAATCCCCTCCTAAACGTAAAAAAAAAGTCATAATGCTAACCGCTAACCGCTGACTGCTGACTGCTATTTAATTACCAAATTCTTGTCATATCTAATATAAATCCAGGCAAAACATCTTCACCAGATA
>NZ_CEZPJD010000834.1:0-3412 GCF_983059655.1 Okeania sp. | reverse complement strand
CTCTTTTTTAATATAGCAATATGATTTGAGTTGTGAGATATTGGCAATTTTTAGGGAACAGGGAACACCGGAGCTGGGAACAGAGAAGAGGAAAAAACGTATCATATGAATATAATAATTGCTATATTCTACACTTTTAAGAAACACCTCAATTCTCACAACTCATTCCTGATTGCTATAGAGTTTTTCTCAAGTTACTTAGGTACAACTGTTTTTCTTCTTTTCTATTCCCTGTTTCCCGTCACTAAGGGCGAACGTCCGTTTGCTTGGGCATACTTCGTAACGCCCCTACGTTCCTAAAACAGTTTTCCACAGTGATGCCCCGTAACGGATAATAAACGAAGGCAGCAGGAGCTAAGGGCAGAGGGTAGGAGGAACAATTCCCTTCTGCTCCCTTCTGCCTTCTGCCTCCTGCCTTCTGCCTTTCCCGATCAAAGTCTGTCCAATTAAACTAAATGCCATGAATATAGCGCAAACTACAAATTCAAAAAATCAAATTCGTGTAGGTGTTTTAGGTTTCGGTGGTTTGGGCCAAGCTGCATCTAGGGTACTCTCTCCCAAACAAGAAATGCTCTGGGTTGCTGCTGCTGACCAAAAAGGTTATGCCTACAACACTCAAGGATTAAATCCCGACCAATGTATGACCATGTACAATACTCAGGGATCTTTAGGCCATCTAGAATCTGGTGGCGTTTTAAGTAATCACAGTATTGAAGAAATAATCAAAGTTGCTGATACTGTAGATGGTTATTTTCTGGCCTTACCAAACTTGCCTAATACTTTTATGGCAGATGTGGCAAAACAATTTATTGCTGCTGGTTGGCGGGGTGTATTAGTAGATGCCATTAAGCGTACTAGTGCTGTAGAGCAATTATTGGCCTTGAAGGATGAACTACAGGCTGCGGGTATTACTTATATGAGTGGTTGTGGCGCAACTCCTGGTTTATTGACTGCAGCAGCAGCTATAGCAGCTCAGAGTTATGCGGAAATTCATAGTGTGAATATTACTTTTGGAGTGGGAATTGCCAATTGGGAAGCTTACCGAGCTACAATTCGTGAGGATATTGGCCATTTACCGGGATATGATGTGGAAAAAGCTAAGGCTATGACTGATGCTGAAGTTGAGGCTTTATTGGAAGAGACCAATGGTCTGTTGAAATTGGAAAATATGGAACACGCTGACGATATTATGTTGGAGTTGGCGGGAATTTGCGATCGCGACCGGGTGACTGTGGGAGGTATTGTTGATACTCGCAACCCGAAAAAGCCTTTAAGTACAAACGTTCAAGTTACAGGCCGTACTTTTGAGGGCAAAATTTCTACACATACTTTTACATTGGGAGATGAAACGAGTATGGCTGCTAATGTTTGTGGCCCTGCTTTTGGCTATTTGAAGACTGGAGTTGCCTTACATCGCAAAGGTCTTTATGGTTTGTTTACTGCTGCGGAAGTTATGCCACAATTTGTGCGGTAGTTCTCAGATAATTAGGACTTATACCAAATCTCAAAAGTCTTGCTACATCTCCTTGACAGTAGGGAGTAGGGTGTAGGGTGTAGGGTGAAAAGAGATAAGATATCTTGGTTTAATGCCTAGAATCGTTACAAACATGATTCAAGCATTATTATTACTTAATAACTGAAGTCCCACGGGAAGTATAGCATGATTTTTGGGAATTGGTATTACGCAGGTAAGCATTTCCTGCGGAATGCTGCGCAAACAGCTATTAGCTGTCAGCTATCAGCAACAAGATTCTCTCCTTAAGGAAAGTGTTTAAATTAACAACTAACTTTAAGGACAAGGGAGCCAATTTTTGTAGTAAGACAATTAAATATTGCTTTTATCCTAAATTAAAAGCAATAGCTGATAGCTGATGGCTGACGGCTGAATGCTTACTTACGCAGTACAAAGTATTTTCCTCATTGCGACCGACAGAAAAGCAATGTCAAACCGTAAGTCCTAATAATTCAAAAATCAAATTATCAAAATAATTGGGTCTGGCAACGTCGCCTTTTAAGGCGAAATGTTTTTGGAGGCTTGCTCAAATCGCCGTCACAAAAGCAACTTCTGACTTTTGACTTCTGACTTCGTTAAGGGGAGTGAGGAAAAATTCCCCAAAAAATGTAGGGACGTTCCATGGAATGTCCCTACAAACGTTTTAAAAAAGGTGTATATGAGGTTTAATGAGATGTTTTATTAATTGTGACTCTGACAAAAAGAAACCTTTGGGCTGGGTAAACCCTTGTCCAAATCAATTAATAATTTTTCGATCAATTATAAACTTACTCAAAAGAATTCTCAATTAAAATTGATACAGATTTCAATTAATTTACCCGATATATTCAGAATGTAGATAGGGTTGATACAAAAATTCCTGTCTATTCCCAGGTTATTTGAAGATTTATCTCTATAGGGCAAATACCATTCGCCCCTAAAAAAGAAATAATTGATGAATTTATTGCAATTACTTCTTATTTAGTTGAAAACGAGAATAATCAATAAGAAGAATTTTAAACAGGAAAATTCTGCAAATAACTTGTATTAATTACCGAAAACTCTCAAAAATCTGGGTCAAGCTAGTGAAATTGTTTGACTCACCAGATTTTATGAATTTGATCAAAACTAATCAGGAGTGTTGATTATGGCAAAAATTGGCATATTTTATGGTAGCACATCTGGCGTAACTGAAGAAATCGCTGAAGCATTGCGCGACAAATTCGGCGAAGAAATTTGCGATCTTTATAGTATGGAAGAAGATTACGACGAATATAGTCAACTTCTTGATTATGATTATTTGTTATTGGGTTGTTCGACTTGGGGTGCTGGGGAAGTACAGAATGACTGGCGCGAACCACTTTTTGATATGGATATTGAAAAGCCTGATTTTACTGGAAAAACTATTGCCTTGTTTGGTGCAGCAGATCAAGTCGGTCATGGAAAGCACTTTGCTGGCGCACTGCAACTTATGTGTGACCACTTCGAGAAACTTGGTGCAACTATAGTAGGAGAGTTTCCTCTTGAAGGTTACAGTTTTGAACATTCTTCAGCAGTGCGTAATGGTAAATTCGTGGGTTTGCCAATTGATGAGGTTAACCAAAGTGAATTAACTGAGGAGAGAATTACACAGTGGGTTGAAGCATTACGCCCCATTTTTGTAGGCACGGAAAGTGCTGTGTTGATACCTGCTTAGATATTGAAAGTTTGAGTATTGCATTTAATCTGGCTAACCTTTTACGCTAAAGTCGTTACAAGTTGTTTGAATAAATTTCTAAACTTGAGATATTTGTCGACTTCAGTAATGGCAACTGTTTAGCTAGAAATAATCACATCGATCGCATCCGATAAAAATTTGTTTTGTTTGCATCTAAGTTCATCTCCTTTTGGAGTTGGGGAATATTCCTCAACTTTTTTTTT
>NZ_CEZPJD010000833.1:0-3413 GCF_983059655.1 Okeania sp. | reverse complement strand
ATCCCATTTCCAGATTAGTTTGATTTTTTTGAGCATCATATTTGAGTAAATATTCACATGGATAAATAAATTTTTGACCCTTGTGTGACTAAATTTAATTAAAGTGACAGAGGGAAAAATTTTTGCTTACCAAAAGTAGCCTATTTCCAGGTTAGTTTGATTTTTTTGAGCGTCATATTTGAGTAAATATTCGTCAGCGATCGCCTACAAATTCTGGAGATTTTCTCCTCCTACCTAAACAACTTCAGTTGAAAAAGCAGAAGTCAAAAAGTTGCTGACCAGAAGTATTCTTTTTTTGAGATTTGTCTGATTTTTTTGAGAATCATATTCGAGTAAATATTAGTAAGCGATCGCCTCTTGACAACTAGAAAAAGTTGTTATATCCTCTAAATCAATAACTATTATGGGAAAATAGTGGCTCTTTTTTTAGGGCAATTAGTTTTTCAATTTTCTCTATGGCAAAGGAAACCCTAGAATTTAAGTTGTAGTTAAAATCAAGAAAAATCTAATTTCCGAACTTCTACAATAGATGAAACATCTACCCCGTATCCTTGGTCTAACTTTCCTATCTCTAATTCTGACAAATTGTTCTTTATCTTCAAGGCAAATAGCCTCTCGACTAAAACCT
This sequence comes from Okeania sp., assembly GCF_983059655.1. Lineage (NCBI taxonomy): Bacteria > Bacillati > Cyanobacteriota > Cyanophyceae > Oscillatoriales > Microcoleaceae > Okeania > Okeania sp. The sequence continues at coordinate 2,785 of NZ_CEZPJD010000833.1, read as the reverse complement.
AGTATTGTTAAACTATCTTATAGAAATCAACCAGGACATGGAACTGGTTTTTTCGTGCCTGGGGAAAAGGGAGTCTGTACCGTACTAACGGCAGCTCATGTTGTGGAAAAAGAAGGTGAAAGATTATTACAGGCTAATAAAGATGGAAAAGAGTGGGATGTTGCCAATGTTGAAATATTTTCCAATGGTATAGATTTAGCTTTGGTTACTTTTCAACCAGTAGGAGAAAGATGCAATTATCCAGCCCTGAAAATAGGTGATTCTGAGAAAGTGACAGAAGGTAGTGATATTTATATTTTTGGTTTTCCTAATCGGGGTGGGCAGTCGGTGCCCCAGTTTGTTGAGGGTCAAGTTTCAGCTTTGGGTAGTTTGCCACAGGGTTATGGGGTTTCTTATGAAGCTTTGACCGTGGGTGGAATGAGTGGAGCGCCTGTTATGAATGCGAAGGGTGAGGTTGTCGCAGTGCATGGCATGAGTGATTTTGAAGTTGTGCAAAATTTTGCTTCTCTTCCCTTGTCTGAGTTACAACTACAGACTTTTCAGCAAGCTGTGGAAAGGGTTAATGGGGTTCAACGTCCGACTTTTTCTTGGGGTATATCTATTAATTGGTTTCGGGAGTCTGACTTTTATTATGGCGATCTTTCTCTGTTTAACTTGTCGGTATTGTTTTGTGGTGGGGCAATATTTGGTGGTATTGTTGTTTACTTTAAGTTTAGATTTTTTCAAACGCCACAAGTTGTTCCTCAAGGGAGAGAGAGGAACTTGGAAAGGCAACTGGAGAACGAGCAACGCACACAACGAGAGGTTGAGGGAAGGTTAAGCTCGGAGCAGAATACTCGGAAAGAGTTGGAAATACAGTTAGAGAATGAAAGGCGCAAAACACAGGAAGTGGAGGCGCAAAGACAGTTAGAAAATGAAGGGCGCAAAACACAGGAAGTGGAGGCGCAAAGGCAACGAGTAGTTGAGTCTCAACAGGTAAAACCTCCGTCGTCTGTGGATGTACTGGTTTCTGTTAAAGGGGTTGACTATACAACACTGCGTGATTTGTTGGTGGCGGGAAACTGGAAAGGAGCGGATGAAGAAACAACAAGAGCAATGTTAAAAGTGGCGGGTAAGGAGTCGGAAAGATGCTTAAGTATTAAGCATATAGAAAATTTTCCCTGCGAGGATTTAGGTACGATTGATAAACTTTGGCTAAAATATAGTAATGGTAAGTTCGGTTTTTCTGTTCAGAAGCAAATTTATCAGAGTTTGGGTGGTACGAATAAGTATAACGAAAAAGTATTAAATGCCTTCGGGGACAAAGTAGGATGGCGTCAAAAAGGAAGATGGAGTTACCAGAACGTAACATGGGATGTCAGCACGCCTTATCTGGGACACCTCCCTGGGGTAATGTTGTGGGGTAGGAGAGAGTCACCGGGTAGGTATATCTTATCTCGCGTAGAGACTTGTAGACTTTAATACTAAAGGGTTTTAGCCGTTAATATCAAAAATTAAGTAGAAGCAAATTTTACAGTTTTCTAGTGGTTTGAGAATTTTTATACCTGTCACCGAGTCATCGCACTCATCAGCTTTTGATAATCTATTTCTTCTAACCTGATACCCTAGTTCAGTTATCAGTAACGCAGCATCATATTATCTACCATCTAAAAAAAGGTGCGTGATGGGAATTTTTTTGAGTTTCCCTAAAATGGAAAAGAGAATGCCGTCACACACCCTACTATATTCTCTTGCAGGTAAGATACCCACGCTACAAAAATTTTACTTTTTTACTAACCGATCTTCCTTCGCCAAAAAAGGTTGTAAATAAATCACAGGCGACTCTCTAGAAAAATCAGAATTTGCCGATTGTCCATCAGTATTATGATAAACAGTCGTACTATTCCGGAACGCTTCCGTCATATCTCGCAATGCTGTGTAACCATCGACTCCCTCATCTAAAGTCAACAATAACGGGCAACCATTACCGCTTAACTGAGTTTTCGCACAAATAACTTGTTGCTCTGGAGTATCAGGATCGTTGCGATAGTCTAGGGAAAGTAAACCATCTTTGCGATAATCTTCTAATCGCTCTTCTATTCTTTCGCATCGTTCAGCAGGAGTCCAATCTCTTCCCAGAGGTATCACAATACCTAACCACGGTTGCTTACCTTTATTATTGTCATACATTACCGTCCAAACATTCTTTTTTCTTTCTGCATCTGATTTTAACTCGCAGGAAAAGCGGTCTGTTTTTTTCACGAACAAACGAGGCCAACCTTGTGCAATATCAATACCTAAACTTACCCCATCTATTAATAACGAAATTATGGGAATTACCACAACTAATATTAATGCTCCTATTCCTGCGATTTTTCCATTCTGTTCCACAAGTTTCTCCTAATCTAATATATGGTTATAAAAATCCAAACTGTCAAACTATGATAGAGCAAGTTTTGCACGACTATATTAATCAACAAAAAACCTGAATGAATTTTAACAAAGGTTCTCCAAGTTCGCTAAGGATTAAAATCCTTGGCTAATAGCTTAAGTCATCTAAATATGACTAAATTGTCTATAATCCTCTTCTTTTTTCGGCAGGAGATCCCCACATTCAGTTATCAGTTATCATTATTGAGAGAAAAAATTTGCTTACCAAAAATACCCTTTTTTGAGATTAGTTTGATTTTTTTGAGAATCATATTTGAGTAAATATTCGTGAGCGATCGCCTCTAAACTACGAAGATTTTTTACTTCTGATTTACCAATTTCAGTATCGGTAGATAAAAGAATAACTTGATGACTA
>NZ_CEZPJD010000832.1:0-3414 GCF_983059655.1 Okeania sp. | reverse complement strand
TCTATATTCCAATGACCTCCACAAGGTTCTGCATTATCAAATCCATATAAACACTTACCTGTTTTTTGCGCTTCATTTCCTAATGGTCCAGATAAAATATAAACTGGAATATTTTCTTGTTTGCCAAACGCTTCTATTCTCCGGTCTGGATAATATAAATCTGACAAATTATGAGAATTTTTAAATTTTTCACGGTGTTCCAAACTGGGATGCACCTGATGAGAATCACTAACTGCCATTAACATAAAATCTCCATTCTTTTCATAGACTTCATCCCTCATTAACCTAATTAAATCTTCCGTTACTTTCCAAGCTTTATCCCAGTCAGAATTTGATTGAGGTTTTTGATAAAAAGAAACAATAGTTTTGCCATAATCATTTAAAAATTGACGTGGTTTAGCATCCATATCAACTTTTCTAATTAGCTGTAAAATTCGAGAATTTTTGACTGACCAAATTGGTAATATATCAACCATTGAAAAAACATAACGACCTCTTGACCAAGGTTTCATTGTCCTGAATGACATATCTAACTCTAATTGACCATTTTTATAGATAAAATAAGGTCTGAGATGGTCGTGGTCTAAAGGGCGATAATTATTACGGAGGTCGTTACCAGCATAAAAAGCTAATATTACTAAATCTGGTGCATAATCCCAAACATGATGTCGTAAAGTCATCAATTCTTGAGCTGTGCCATAACCCTGTACGCCAAAATTCATTACCTCAACTTTCCGGTCTTTTAAGACAGGACATGGCTGTAATTTTTGCTCCATAATTGCACCATAAGTGTCCTCCAATTTGACATGAAATGCTTCTGTAAAAGAATCTCCTAATAAAGCAATTCTTAATCCATTTTTGGGTTTAATTTTAGTACGTTCATAATCCCTAAACCCTCCACTATTCATTTTTAATTCTGAAGGTATACCTTCTCCTTTCCAAAATGCTGTAGCATTAGGATTTCCTGCCCAACCTCTATTCGGATCTTTAGTAGTATATAGAGATTTATTTTCTGATTTTTCATCTGTTCTGGGTGGTGGGGGATGTGCAATTCCTAATATTCTTAATCCTACTTCTCCCACTATCAAAGCAAATACAAATGTAACTATTGTTATTCCTATATTTACTACTAAATTTTGTCGCTTTTTCATCAAAAATAGTTGCTGAAGACCCACACTTTAACGAAGCCAGAAGTTATTGTTGTAACAGGGATTTGAGTAAGGCTCAAAAAATATTATATAGCGCTGTGCGCAGACAATAGGCAACAGGCAATAGGCAATAGGGGGAATAAATTGCAGATAATATAAGACTTTTAGCTATTTGGCCACTCCTGCAATTTGTAAATATACCAGCGCTCATTGCTATACCAATTTGAAAAAAGAATGTTACGAATAATAAGTGCAAGAAAAAAATTTTGTAGGAAATATCCCTTTGACAAAAAATAGAATTTACTAACTGAAAACTGGTATTAAATCTATTCATTACTGGCTCCTGAATTGCAGGATTGCTGTTTGTGGAGCATGACAAACGGAAATTCTAAGAAATACCCTAGCTATTTGTAGCAAACATTTATCAAATTGGTATTACGCCTTAAAAAGCGGGGTTTTAGACCCATATTATTTTGATAACCTTTGATTTAGTTTCGGGAAGAAAGCAACCAGCAAATAAATTACTTTCCTCGGTGTATTTAGAACAAACTTAAAAGTTAAAAAATCTGACTTTTCAGCTTTTGATATCTCTACCCCCTTTCCTTCAACTGCTATATTACTCTAATTTTTATCTTGATTCTCCATTACATTTTTGATGGAATTAACAACAAAATTTTCTAAGATTATATCTCCAATAAAATTATAGTGGCAGCATGCATCTCGATAAACTACTTCTTTTTCTTCATCAAAAATATTCACGCCATTAAATATATTAACGTTGGCTTCTCGTAAACTACTAATTTTAGACAACAACTTTGGATAACCTTTTTTAACTCCTGTTGAATAAGGATGTCCTTCAATAATTAGAACTTTTTCTGCCGGGCTAAAAACTCTTTCAGTAGGATAATATTGATTGGGTTGAATAAAGTGAAAATACCATTTATTTCTCTCGGCTAAAATATGGCTCATTGTTAGTGATGATTCATACCAATTTTCTGCTATCTTCTGAAAAGCTATTTCATCTTCTAATACTTCAGACATCTTATTCAAATGTACTAGACTGTCAGTATCAAGATTTTGAGAATTTCGAGCTATCTGTTGATCGTATTTAATAATCTCTTTTTGATAGCTTTCTAATAATCCTTTGACTTGCAAACTTCTCAAACTATGACATGAAGCTAGTTGACAACTTTCTAACTTATTAATAGCAGTTGATAAATTCTGTTTCAGTTCGCTAATTTGAACGATCGCCTTCATTACAGACAGATCATCACTAGCTAACCTTGTTAGAGGTAAAATATGTTGTATGCTTGGTAGAGTTAATTCTATTTTTTCCTGATTATTTTGATGAGATAGTGCTACTTCATTAAAACCATCTATATTGATGACCATATCAAATTCTTGGCCGATAGAAAGAAAATAATTTAAAATCAATAATTGCTGTGGTTGTTTATAACCTCCGCCTGCAAAACATAAGATGATTATTTCTTTATCTGCTAACTCAGGTATAGTTTTTAAGTTATTAATAAATGCTTCATTACCTCTAGATTGATTAATATTAAGACCCACAGCAAAGTTATTAGCAACTGAACCGCCAAATATACCAATAATAAATTGATTTTTATTACTTTTAATAAAAGGATAATTGTACTGAGAGACAAAACCATAATTATTAATTTCTATTCCCGATTCTTCATGGGTAAAACTTCCTGCTTTTAACACATAGCCAAAAAACGGATGTATTCGCTCTAATATTGATTCATTATTTAAATCTGCACCAAGTCTAGTTCCAGTTTTTTCGAGGTCTTCTCTTACTTTGGAAATAGTATTTTCTCTAGCATAGAATAGTCGATTTTCCTGAAAATAATAAAAACCTAATGATACAATCTCTAATCCTAAAAATACTAAAACTGAGTTAATTGTAACTAGACTGAATCCTGTTTTGATTCCCTGCATCCATTTAAAATTTTTCATGGCATTGCTGAGTTTTTATTTACCAAATAATTAAGGTTTATAGTAGAAGGAAAAAGGCATAAGGCATAAGACAGAAGGAAAAACATTGCTTTGTCTGAGTTTTCAATTTTTGATATGTCCTCACTTTTCCTTCCACTGCTATAAATCTTTTTACTTAAAGAAGAAATAAAGACAAAAAATCCTATTCGCCAATCCCATCAATTTTTAAGGGAGAGAAAAATAAATTTTAATTATTAATTACCGAATAATTAACTTATTAATAATTAAATAATTCGGGTTTAAAGCCTCCCCT
>NZ_CEZPJD010000831.1:0-3420 GCF_983059655.1 Okeania sp. | reverse complement strand
ACCTTGTAGGGACGTTCCATGGAACGTCCTTACTGTGGTTTACCCAAATGAAAACTGCTGTAAGATATTGAGATGAAAGTGGATTTTATTTGAAGCCAGAGATTCCCTATGGATGGCAGGAAAAATCAGAAAGGATAACTATAAATAGTTGCCAAAATAAAAGAATTAATATTCTGGGATTAATGGGATGTAAAAACGAATTAAATTACGTAATACACCAGGGAATAATTGATAGTCAAATGGTGATAAATTTTTTAGATAAATTTAGTGAGGGTTTAACTAAAGTTACTGTAGTAGTGATGGATAAAGCACCAATCCACACGAGTGATAAAATCATCGAAAAACTAGAAGAGTGGAAGGGGAAAAATTTAGAAATATTTTGGTTACCAACTTACTAACTCAAGCATAACTTAATTGAAATTCTCTGGAGATTTATTAAGTATGAATGGATTGAAATTCATGAAATGCGAAAGCTGGAAAAGCTTCCTTTGCTATCTCAAAAAAGTGCTTGATAATTAAAGCTAAAAATCAGGATATATAAGGTAATAAAGCTTTTTATATTCAATTTATCTCCTAGTTTATGGCTCTTACTGGCATCAATTGACTGAAATTTTCTGCTGAAATTCAAGAAAATTTATTCACATAAAATGGCCGAAACCATTACCTGTTCCCCACAAATCTACCCGTCCCCGCATCTGGTACGTCCCCGTGTCCTACTCCAGCAACCCATTTATTCAACAGACCCTAATTAATGCACTGCAGGTAAAGCTTAGATATCAAATAAAGGCAGAGAGAGTAGACACAATTAGTAGTTTTCTACTGCCTACTCTACTTCACTAAAAGTGGATAATTTACTAGATATCAATTTTAAATAAATCTCAAATTACCCATAAATGTTGATAATTTAACTGCTGCCTAACTGGCTAATCCTTTGCTCAGTAACTCATAAAGAAAAGAGTTAATAAAAGTTAGTCCTAAAGAACCAATTAACGCACTCCAAAATCCCCAACGTAGTCGAAATCCACTTACTAGCCAAGCAGCTAAACCAAAGATAACAAGATTAACAACTAGAGTAACTAAACCAGGAACAAGTATGTTAGCTGGCAAAGCTAAAGTATTCAAAACTGGACGTACAAATACATTCAAAAGTCCAAATATTGCTGAAGAAATTAACGCAATATTAAAATCATCAATTTCTACCCCAGTAGGCAACTTAGAAATAATAAACAAACTAACAGCAGTAATCAACCACATAACAATCAGTCTAACAATCTCTTCAGTAGCCATTTTTTTCTCCTTAAATTAACAGAAATCTAAACATTAAATCGGAAGAGCATAACATCTCCTTCCTTGACAAGATAATCCTTACCTTCACTCCTCAGCAAACCTTTTTCTTTAGCAGCAGTCATTGAACCACTAGCTACTAAATCCTCATAAGCAATTGTTTCTGCTCGAATAAAACCCCGTTCAAAATCAGTATGAATTACACCAGCAGCTTGAGGAGCTAACATTCCAGCTTTAATCGTCCAAGCCTTAGTTTCTTTCTCTCCAGTAGTAAAATAAGTGCGCAATCCCAACAATTCATAAGTTGCCTTAATTAGAGATTTTAACCCACCTTCTTCTACTCCTAAAGATTCTAAATAATCAGCTCTTTCTTCCTCCGGTAACTCAATTAATTCTGATTCTACCTGAGCTGAAATTATCACAACTTGAGCATTTTCCACAGCAGCAATATTTCGTACTTTTTCAACCCAATCATTTCCACTTGCTAAGTCATCCTCTGACACATTAGCAGCATAAATTATTGGCTTAGAAGTTAAGAGATTTAAAGGCTTAATTAGAAAAGATTCATCTTCATTTAAGTCAGCCATTCTTACCGACTTACCTTCATTTAAAATCTCCTCTAATTTTGTCAAAACTTCCAACTCTGCCTGAGCATCTTTACTGGTACGAGCTTGTTTTTTAGTCCGTTCAATTCGGCGTTCAACTTGAGCTAAATCGGACAAAGCCAACTCTAAATTAATTACTTCAATATCTCGCACTGGATCGACAGAACCAGAAACATGAATAATATCCTCACTATCAAAACAACGGACTACCTGAACAATGGCATCTACCTCTCGAATATTAGACAAAAATTGATTCCCTAATCCCTCTCCTTTACTTGCACCTTTAACCAAACCAGCAATATCAACAAACTCTATTCTAGTAGGAACAGTTTGAGCAGAATTAGAAATTTTCGTCAGCACATTTAACCGCTCATCTGGCACCGAAACCACACCAACATTGGGTTCAATTGTGCAAAATGGAAAGTTAGCAGCTTCCGCTTTAGCATTAGCAACCAAAGCATTAAATAAGGTAGATTTTCCGACGTTGGGTAGTCCGACAATTCCAGCTCTGAGCATAAATTTAAGTCAAAAATTAAAAGTAAAAAGTTAAAAATTAAAGAAATTACAGGTAGGGTTACTATACAACTGCCTATCTACTAAGGATAGCAGAAGGAAAGAAGAATCTTGATTTCTCACCTCAAGTTTCACTTAAAATCAAGAATCAAAAAATAAAAAAATCTTGTTTACCTTATTTTGTTAAATGAGGAGGAGAATTGACTTAATCAACGAATAAGGGTATAATGCGTTAAAAAGCATACCATTAGATAGACTGCGCTCAATGTCCATGAAATCTATCAGAACCAAACTCAAATTAAATAATAAACAAAAAACTTTGATGGCTCAACACGCGGGCTATTCAAGATGGGTTTATAACTGGGGTTTGAGTTTGTGGAATGCTGCTTACAGAGACGGTTATCAGCCTAATGCTCGTAAGTTGAGAGAAGTTTTCACTAATCACACTAAACCACTTTATCCCTGGATGAAGAGCTTGTCATCTAAAGTTTATCAATATGCTTTGATCAACTTGGGTGAAGCGTTTAAGAGATTTTTTCAAGGGTTAGGTAAATATCCAAGGTTTAAGAAGAAAGGTAAACACGATTCTTTTACAATTGATAATTGTGGAAAGCCAATAGAATTAAATGGTTGGAGTCACAAATTACCTTTTATTGGCATGGTGAAAACCTATGAACCAATTGAAGCAACTACTCAGAAAATAACTATTAGTAGACAAGCTGATGATTGGTACCTAAGTTTAGCTTTTGAATTTACCCCGACTTCAACAGAAAAAATTACTGATGTAGTAGGTGTTGACTTAGGTGTAAAAACTTTAGCAACCTTAAGCACTGGCGAAGTTTTCAACAGTGTTAAACCTTACCGTAAAGCTCAAAACAAGCTAGCAAAATTGCAACGCCAAGTTAGTAGAAAAGTTAAACATTCTCGTAATTGGTATAAGGCTGTAATCAAGTTAGCGATCGCAGCATAGACGAGTAGCTAATATCCGTAAAGATGCACTTCATAAATTAACAACATA
>NZ_CEZPJD010000830.1:0-3420 GCF_983059655.1 Okeania sp. | reverse complement strand
AGTTATCAGTTATCAGTTATCAGTTATCAGTTATCAGTTATCAGTTATCAGTACCGACCATTAAAGCCGGAGGCTTGAAAATACTGAATTGAAATTTTCTTGGTCGATTGGATATGGCACAGGTTTCCCGCTCTTATCAGAGCCACTCCGCTGTTAGCGCAGCTTTGCGATAGCAAACGCCATCCCACTCTACAGGAAGCTCCGCTAACAACCGCTTTTCATTTCCTTAAAAGGGGAGCCTTTAAACCACTATTTTTCGGTAAAAAATATTTGAATTTATGGAACAGGGAATAGCTATAATTTCAGTTATCAGTTAACAGTTATTACTTATCAGTACCTCTAGCTAAAACAAGAGGCTTGAGATCGGGAATATTCTCTTTTTTTATCTCCTCTGCCTTACAAAGGGAGGCTTTAGACCGCAATCTTTCGGTAAAAGTTTCAGACTTTTTATCCTTATATTTTTTACAAATGATTTATGATTGCTATAGCCTCCTTTTTCATTACTTCCTATAATAAGGAGGTGAAAAGATGCAGAATTTTCTGTTTTATCCTCTTAAAAGGGGATGAAAAAAATCAAGTTCCATATGACTTTCCTAGTTCATGCTGCGCAAACAGGCAGAGGAACTGATAACTGATAACTGATAACTGATAACTGATAACTGAAATTACCATGGCAACAACTACTTTAGGTAAAACAGGAATAACTGTTAATCCCATTTGTATTGGCACTTGGGCATGGGGAGATAAATTTTTTTGGAATTATGGCAGTAATTATGGTGCTAATGAAGTAGAGGCTGCCTTTCAAACTGCCTTAGAAGCAGGGATAAATTTTTTTGATACTGCTGAAGTTTATGGCAATGGTTTATCAGAAGAATTGCTGGGAAAATTCATGCAAAAAACTGAACAACCTGTGCAAATTGCTACTAAATATGGTCCTGTACCTTGGCGTTTTTTTCCAGAGTCTATTGCTGATGCTGTTACTGCTAGTTTGAAACGATTAATGTTGCCGAAAGTTACTCTTTATCAAGTACATTGGCCGTTTACTTTTTTTATGAGTCAGGAAACTTTATTAAATGCTTTGGCTGATGAAGTAAAACAGGGGAGAATTGAAGCGGTTGGTGTTAGTAATTATTCGGCGGAAGAGATACGTCAAGCTCATGCAATTTTGGAAAAACGAGGGGTAATTTTAGCGACAAATCAGGTGAGATATTCTCTGCTTTCTCGACAAATTGAAGCTAAAGGAATTTTGGATACAGCTAGAGAATTAGGTGTGACAATTTTAGCTTATAGTCCTTTGGCTCAAGGTTTATTAACTGGCAAATATACTTTGGAAAAACCGCCGACTGGCGCTCGTCAATTTGACTCTCGTTTCCAAAAAAAGGGTTTGGAAAAAATTTCTCCTGTGATGTCTTTGTTAAAACAAATTGGTGAAAAATATGACAAAACTCTGGCTCAGGTTGCTCTGAATTGGTTGGTTTTTCAAGATAGTGTGATTCCTATTGCTGGTTGTAAAAATTCTGAACAAGTTCAACAAAATATAGGGGCTATTGGTTGGGAGATGAGTCAAGAGGAATTTAATCAGTTGGAAGAAGTTTCTCGCCCTTGGTTAAATTAAGGAATAGGGGAAGATGGAAGCTTTTAAATTTTGCTTTTGTCTTTCCTATAACTACAACGTTGGAGTTAATTTAGTTATTTATTACTTGAGGAGGGGTGGCGATCGCTATTATTTATCTAAAACTCTCTTTTTTTGCGTTGAATAAAAAGTCATGAGTATGGGCGAGCAACCCCCACTATATTTATATAGCAATGTGCGCTGGCATATTTACAAATTGCAGGAAGTGTCCAATAGCTAAAAGTCTTATATGATAAGCTTTTTATTCCCCCTGTTGCCTGTTGCCTGTTGCCTATTGCCTGTTGCCTGCGCGCAGCGCTATACTATCACGGTTTTTTACCGAATTTGATTTCTCTTCCTCTCTAAATTTCTCGAAGCTCCACAAAATGATAATTCTGTAAATTACTTCTCTGAGCGATCGCTATTATTTATCTAAAACTCTCTTTTTTTTGCGTTGAATAAAAAGTCATGAGTATGGGCGAACAACCCCCACTATATTTATACTATCACGGTTTTTTACCGAATTTGATTTCTCTTCCTCTCTAAATTTCTCGAAGCTCCACAAAATGATAATTCTGTAAATTACTTCTCTGAGCGATCGCTATTATTTATCTAAAACTCTCTTTTTTTTGCGTTGAATAAAAAGTCATGAGTATGGGCGAACAACCCCCACTATATTTATACTATCACGGTTTTTTACCGAATTTGATTTCTCTTAACTCTCTAGATTTTTTGAGCTTCACAAAATGAAAATTTTTGTGATTTGAAGTTGTGGGATAGCAGAGATGGGAAAATCGGGAATTTTTCAGACATATTATAGGATTTACGCAGAATACCAGACCATAAATTATTTTTAGGGGTTAACGGCCGTTAACCCCTACTATATTTCAGTGGTTATGGCTAAGTCCTGAAATTTACTAAAAAATACTAAAATCTTTAGCCACTAAAGACCTTAGTCTATTTCGAGGAATTAATTTAATTTAGTTGTATGCGCCCTGCTGGAATCGAACCAGCCTTAAAGCGAATTATGAGCTCGCTGCCTCCCCAATCGGCCAAAGGCGCCTATTTCTAAGTTTACCTCTATTATATAGTTAAATTAAACCTATCTTAAGGTTTTCTCAGATTAGTTAATCTACTATAGCATAGTTTCTTGAGTTAAAGTTAAAATTTTGGACATAAATGTATCTAAATTTATACATAAGATATAGTATATCATAACAGAAAACAATATTATGCCTAAAAAATAAAAAAACTATGAATTCTAGTATTGTGCTAACTCTGAGCTTACTAACCCTAATGTTTGGTGCAGGTTTGAGTAGTGCCTCTTGGGGATTTAAACTAGGCAGAGAAGCTTTAAAAGGAATTACTCAACCAGATACTCGTCCCACTAATAATTTAGCAGGTGCTAGAAACAATTCAAATCGCCAAGAAAAATTGGTATTTTTAGAAGAGGAAAAGGTTATTGCCCGTGTGAAAAATATTATCAGAAATGGTGGAGTAATTGAAGAGAAAACTACTCAAAAAGATTCCCAGAAAAAACAAGCCAAGGCACAATCTGCTGAAGAAAATCAATCCCAACAAAGTTTTCCAATTATTAGTAGTGATGCTGGAGTTGCTCTAGAAGTTAATGATGTTCGTAGATGGGGTAATTCTCTAGTTTTAGATGTCAATTTAAAAAATGAAGGAGACCGGTCTATAAGGTTTTTGTACAGTTTTTTGAATGTTACAGACGACCAGGGAAGGTCTCTCAGCGCAAGTACAGAAGATTTACCAGGGGAATTACCACCAAATGGCAGAAGATATTATGG
>NZ_CEZPJD010000829.1:0-3445 GCF_983059655.1 Okeania sp. | reverse complement strand
ATGCTCGGTAAAGGTTTCACCACTAATCGCTGTACCCTCCAAATCTGCATCATTACAACCGTAAGGTATCAAATAATAATCCGGTGTTTCAATTCCATGGCCAGAGAAATAAGCGATCGCTGTATCATCCTCTCCTGTGGTTTCAGCTAACCAACTCAAAGCAGATAGAACATTAGTACGATTTGCATTTTCTTCTGTTAGTAAACGCACTTGTTCAGTAGGATAGGCGCAACGAGATGGATCGCGCAATAGATTTGCAACAGCAGTAGCATCATCAACAGTGACTGGCAAATCACCACCTACTCCGACAACAACAGCGTATCCTTGTTTGAAAAATTGGGACATAATTTTCCTTTCTACCAAGATTGAAAATACGATTATACTGGCTTTGATGATATTATAGAACCCCTAAGCGTATCTTTTCTTGAAATACAAAAGCTTCAGGAAAGCTGTTTTAAGGAGTCTAACAACTATAAGGGTTCAGGAAACCAAAAAATCATGAAAAATGACTGCCATAATCATCAAATCCAGATGGGTATTGGATTTATAACCTGTTAAATAGATCCCAAATGGCTTCTAAGGGTTCAAGAGACCAAAAAATCATGAAAAATGACTGCCATAATCATAAAGCCCAGATGGGTATTGAACTTATAACTTACTAAATAGACATCTGGTAAAAATCCAAAATAAAATCAATTCTCACACATAAATTATCAATTATTTCTTCCTACTGCCTACAGCAAAGCTGCCTACTCCCTCTTTTCTGGAGATGTCTAATAGATACCAAATGGCTTCTATAACTGATTTGACATCCTTTCCGGCCTGAAGGCGTGGAGATTCCTACTGATCTCTTCCCTCTTCCTTACTGATAACTGATAACTGATGACTGATAACTGAAATAGCCAACTATAACCAATTACCAACAAGAATAAATGATGACCAATAATAGGGTTGATCGTAATCTGCATTTTGTTCTATTTCTCCTTTGATAAATCTCATTTGAACTTGACGCAGTGCTTCCGCTTTTCTAAGTTGTGAACTACCAGACTGCAATAATTCTTGATAAAACTGTTTCATTAATTCAGCTGTAGAAGCATCATTAACATTCCATAAACTCCCTAAAACACTACGAGCGCCTGCCCTAATGGAAACTCCTGCCAAACCCAATGCTGCTCGTGTATCTCCCAATGCTGTCTGACAAGCACTTAAAATTAATAATTCGATCGCTCGCTCCGATGGTGTCAAATTCCTAGTCTGAAGCAGTAAGTCTAAATCTCGAACATTAATACGTTCGTCCCACCCTAAAATGAAGGTATCATCTGGATTAGAACTAAACTGGCCGTGAGTTGCAATATGGATGATGTTAAAAGGTTCAGAATTAACCTGAGCTTGAATGTTAGTTTTCGTGAATTTTTCATCTGCTAATTTCTCGGATTTTGGTACAGTTTTTTCAATAGCTTCCAGTTCCTGTTGAATATTGGGTAAGGAACTAAAACCCTCCAATTCATAACTAGGTGCTTTTTTACTTGTTCCGGCAGTTAATACTCGTAGCTGCTCTTTTAATAAGGGTTTGGGATTAACTAATTGCAAACCCGGTACTACTGCAATTGCATATCTTTCCACGAGATAACGTTCGCGATCGCTATCATACAATACAGACATGGGAAAATTTCTGAGTAACCCATCCAAGACAAAAACTAGGGTTTTGATTTGACTGGTATCATGTTCTAAATCGATTTCCAAATCCGCTTCAAAGGGTTTAATTAACCACTGATAAAGTTGATTAGATGGCAACTTTACTTTGCTGCTTTCTCTTATAGTTGTAATGTTTGCTCTAAGATTAAATAAGGTATCCTGAAATTGTGCTGCAAAGTTTTTATCGCTCACTGAAGCATAACGAAAGTTGTCAGTTCCCGGCAATTTGAGAATAACACTCAATTGATTGTCTAACAATATTGGATAAATAAATGCTGCATTTTTATCAATTTCATCGATATTAATATCCTCAGTATTGACGCAAGCATTTTGGAAAAAATTATCTAATTCTGCTAATTGTAGAGATTCAATTACCTTCTGAGCTGCTTTTATATTAGACAATTTTGGTTGAGTTGAACCAAGTTCAGGCTGAAGTAATAATGCTACGAGTTTTCTGTATAAAGGTTCAATACTTGCCCGAAAATCAAACTGAATATCTCTATTTAAAGCTACCAAATTGCGTCGTAAAACTTGCAGGGTATTAAAAGCAGATTTGTAAGCTAAAAGTGCTTCTGAGGAATTTCCTTGTTGGAGAAAAATATCTCCCAATTGTTCTTGGAGTTGATAAGCAATATCTGAAGCAGAGATTTTTTGAGCGATCGCCAAGGCTTGATTTGTCAAATTAAGTGCATTTTCTAGTTTTCCCATGTTTTGATACAATTTTCCTTGAATTCCAATGGCATAAGCTTCTAAACGATAATTATGGATAATTTTTGCTTGTTGAGTTGCTCGATCGAGGAATTGTTCATTAATAGTATTTGGTAGAGTTAATTCGGCAAAATTAGTCTGTAGTTGAGCTAAAGTTGATTTGGCATTTATTTGCTCAAAATTCATCAAACTTTCTGCTAATTTAATTGTTGCTTGAATTGAATGAGGAGAGGGATTAATTTGATGTAAAATTTCAATAATTTGAGGTAAAGTATCAATCTGAAATTGTACATGAGGTTGCAGCCAATTATCGCCTGAATTATTTTGCCGTTGCCTGTTTAATTCAAGTAGCAGACTAAGATGATTAATAGTTGCCTGAATTTTAATTAATTCTTCATCAGAAACAGTCACCGCTTTTTCATAATAAGATAAACCTTGAATAATTGCTTGTTTTTCTGCTTTTCCTCTGAGCTTAAAATTAGCAATACCTTGAGCTTGAGAAAGAATTGTATTTCCTAAATTGAGCAATAATTGACCCTCAAGATTTTGAGAATTTACCAATGGAAAACTAGCTTCTAAAACCTTTTGAGATAAAGCCAATTTACCCAGTATGCGCAATCCATTTCCCAAACTTTGTAGACCTTGAAAATTTAGATTAGTATTTGATGTATTAAATATTGATAAAACAGTTTGTAGGTCACTTTCGGTCAAGCGTTCACATTGTAAATCATTGCCAAATGCTTGTAGCACAGTATCACAGGAACGTCTATAAAATCCCAGACTTGTTAATGCTTGAGCTTGATTAACTTGACTTCTAATTTCGCCAATACGATCGTTATTTTTCCGATAAATAACTTCTGCTTGTTGCCAAACTTCCAATGCAGCTTCCGCCCTTCCCTGCTGTAACAATTGGACTCCTTGTTGAATTAAACTAGAAGGAGAAGATTGTGCTAAAATGGGAGATAAAAAATTAATTCCCAGACTGAGACAAAAACTAAATAGAGCGATCGCTATCCACTGTAATATCCCGATCTTTAGTCTA
>NZ_CEZPJD010000828.1:0-3458 GCF_983059655.1 Okeania sp. | reverse complement strand
TTTATTTTTTTCATCCCCTTGAAAGGGGAGGCTTGAGACCTTCTTTTTTGGTCAAGAAAAAGTATTTCTCTTGTTGCAAAGGAACCAGAAATTGGTTACTTAATGACGGCGAATATATACTAAACCGACACTCAGATGTGCCTATTATACGGCACATTAAAGTTAAAGGTAATAAATCCCCTTATGACGGCGATTGGACTTATTGGAGTAACAGAATCGGTAAATATCCAGGCGTAAGGAAAGAAGTCACAACGCTGCTAAAACGGCAAAAGAATAAATGCGCATTTTGTGGGCTAACCTTTAGTCCGACTGACCTTATGGAAGTTGACCATATAAAACCAAGGTCTAAAGGTGGTGACAACACAATCAAAAACAAACAGTTGTTGCACCGACATTGCCACGATACTAAAACTGCCGATTATAAAAAAGACATACACGCAACCAAAGTCACAGGATTTACCTGAAGATTATCTATGGGTTGACGATATGTTGATATTAAGACAGGGATGTACCCATGACAAGGGACGTTTAAGAGAGGAGCCGATTTGGAGGTGAAAGTCTCACGTCCGGTTCTGAAGACGAGTCGGGTAGGGTAACTTACCTGGCTTAGTTTAACTCTTTTGAACAAAAAGACCGAGGTTGGGATGAACCAGGAACAGGTTTATATCCAGTATTAGATAATGTCAAAGATTGTGTGGTTTATGAGTTAAGAAAGTTTCTGACCTTGGTCTATAACAATAACCCCAATATATTAGAAACTCTCTGGTTAGATTCAGAATTTTACTTACATTTATCGTCAGTGGGAAAAAAGCTAATCTCCTATCGTCAGGCATTTATTTCCCAGAAAATCAGAGCTTCTTTTGCGGGCTATGCTTACTCTCAAATTAAACGAGTGGAAACTCATAGAAAATGGCTATTAAATCCTCCAGCAAAAAAGCCAGAACCTCAAGATTTTGGACTGAATGAAAATAGCTATAGACCTTTAACCAAATCAGAAGTTAATGCTTTTATGGAATTCCTTTATATGTTGGTTAGAGACTGTATAGAATTTTTAGAACCAACTCAGCAACTACGAGATTTATTGTTAGAAAAAATTGATTATAAAGCAATTCTTAAACAGCATCCCATTTCTGATGAATTATTACCAAAAGTGCAAGAATATACCCGAGCAAAAAACGATTTTATTCATTTGTTGCACTTAACTCAAGCTTATCGGCAAGGTTTAAGTCAATGGGAAGCTTATTGTAGTTGGAATAAAGGTAGAAATTTGCAACGGAAGGAGTTAGAAAGGAAGTGTGGATATGATGCCAAGCACATGAGTCATTGTATTCGGTTGTTAAGAATGGGAATTGAAATTTTGCGGGAGGGGGTGCTTTATGTGAATCGGAAAAAAGTGGGAGATGCCGAGTATTTATTATCGGTTAGAAATGGGGATGTTATTTATGAGGATGTGAAAAGATTAGCGGATGATTTGTTTGATGAAATTAAGGAGATTAAGACTGAATTACCAGAACAAGTAGACCGGGGATTTTTGAATCAAGTTTGTGTAGAGTTGGTGGAAATGGCAGGAATTTTTTAGGAGTCAGAAATCAGAATGAATAGTTTCGTCTATTTCTTGTCTATTTTTTGATATAGCCATAATTTCTAGTTACTGACTGGGCAAAGAATCTAATTTTCTTGGAAAAACTATAATTAGGTTTTGCTGAATAAGTATACATAGTAAGGGGAGGAGTTAGGAGTCAGAATAAATAGAAATTATGGAGGAAATAACAGAAAGAATAGTCCTTCGATCTTTTTGCCCAACTCTTGACCAAAATCCTAAATTTTTGAACCATTACCGAAGAATTAATAATTAAATAATTAAATAATTAAATAATTCACGCCTTGAAGCCTCCCCTTTCAAGGGGAAATAAGAAAAAATTTTCCTTTTATTCAATCAATTCCGTTTTAGGGAGAGGTAATTATCAATTATCCATTATCAATTATCAATTATTGAACTACCTATAAACCTCGCGCTTTTTGATACTTAAAAAGGCACTTACCTTTATATGTAAAGACTTTTAGATTTAATCAGGAAGCCCTAATTATAGAATTATAAAAATATATGCAGATTCTACTAAACATGAGGTACAACTGCCGCGGGCAAGATTCCCGCACTACAAACATTTAGAAACTACAAACAAAAATTTTTTTATCACTTATTATCCGGACATGATATAACATCATAATCTTTGATTTGATTTAGGATTTCTATCTATCTAATCAAACAACTGAAGTTGAAATAAAATATTGTTTGTAAATACACAAAAAATTCTCAGCATGAGCAGCTCCTAACTGTTGAATTTCTGGAGGAAAGGCATCAAGAGGGGCAGTCTTTCCTCTGACATTGAATTTTTCAGCACCAGCCGACGTTCCTTGATGAAGGTAGACTATAGTTGGGTATAACTCTAACCACATACCTAAGCGTTGAGCTACATCGTAAGTGGTCATTACTCCCAGACCCTTAACCCGATTAGTAACAGATTCTACCCACTCATAAAGTTGATCGAAAGTCTCTAAGGAAGGTTTTAGGCCATCTGCTAGTGAAACTCTCAATCCTACCCCTAATTTAGAGGATACTCGACGTTGATGAGAGTGCATTTTGCCATCTGGAAACCTAGACATCCAAGCTCTCTCTAAAGCACCTTCCCAATTTAGGTTTTTATCGCCCCACCATTGTTCTTGAAAAGTATAGTAATTATGGTAGTGTTTTAGATAATCTTTCACCAAATCTGAAAGAGTTTTTTTCTGAGGAGTAAGAGGTTTACTATGGCATTGATTTGAAGTTTTTACTACTCTTTTTTTTTCGTTGTAGCAGTCCATAATCGTAATTAAAATAACTGTATTTATACAATTCTATAATCAAAGTTATTGAATTATTGAAATAGCTTAATATACTATCCGGTTAACGAAGTCAGAAGTCAGAAGTCAGTAGGGGCGTTAACGATAGTTATGCGAAGCAAACGGCCGTTCGCCCGTACAGAAGTTATTTTTGTAACGGGGATTTGAGAAAAGCTCCAAAAATATTGCGCCTTAAAAGGCGGGGTGGGGCAACCCATATTATTTTGATAATTAATTAATGAGTAAATGAATAACTACTTCTAAAGTTTAGGAAAGGAAATTTGGCAGTAACTTTTATTATTTCTCAATTTCCAAGGTTGCTTTTAGCGAAAAATCTTGGTCTAAAGCCTCCTCTTTTAAGGAAATAAAAAAAGAGAATTCCGTATTTTCTTACCTCCTTATTACAGAGGTACTGATAACTGATATAGCAATGTGCGCTGGCTTGCTTTACAAATTTCAGGAACTGTCCAATAGCTAAAAGTTTTATATAATCAGCTTTTTATCCCCCCTACTGCCTCTCTTGGTCGGCGTTCCGCAAGCGAGCTGTCGGCGACGCGGGGTCTGACCGCTATTGCCTA
>NZ_CEZPJD010000827.1:0-3464 GCF_983059655.1 Okeania sp. | reverse complement strand
TCTGAGAGATTTAATATTAATTTCTTTTCCTGTTGTTAATAACCATAAGGGAGAAGAATTATTATCTTTTGTAATACCTTTAGAGACTTGAATCAGACTAGCAGTTGCTTTGAGAGTTGCATTTAGTGAGTCTATAGGTATAGTAGTTTTTGGTTTAACTTTCTTTCCACTTTTCAGCAAGGATAGAGCAAGGTTTAACTCACTTAACCACTGTTTAGGAAAACTAAGACTGTAGTAATTATCAAAAAATGGCTCTGGATTTTCTACAATTGTATAGATAAGTTCTCTTAATTCTTCTGACATAATTTTATTGTTTTGTTTAGTTATCCTGAAATATTTCTGGATGATTGACAAAAATTGTATTTCCTATCATATCCAACATAGGTCTGTTGAAAGGTTCGTACAAATTTTCGGCGACAACTTCATCCCGATATCTATTAATTTCTGCCAAAATAGAAACCAATAAGCTAGTGCTAGAAGTATCAATCCTGGAAAAAGCTGATTCTGGAGCAAAAGCACCATCAACAAAATAAATATTAGCTCCTACACCTCCTCTAATTAAGCGACCACTTACCTGATTCATCAACACACGCAAAGACCAAGAAATATCACTTCTAATATTTCTTATCTGGTCATCACTAGGCAATTTTGTATAAATTAGAGTCAAGTTAGACAACCAATTATAATACCTTCTTGCTTGTCTGAGAAAATAATCACCATATTCTCCAAGAGTAGGTTGTCGATCTAGGTTAGACTCAAGAGAATCAAAAAAGTCGCGATCGCTAATTTTTTCTATTGTCCAATAGTTAAGCATTTGTACCAACAATTCAGGGTTATCGGGTACGGGAAACGGACGTACTAGAAATAATGCTGCTCCAAATGCAGCAACCCGGTCCATATTAAGAATATTATGACCCCGTTCAATCGCCATCATCGGAGCAATCAAAATCCATGCTGACTCTGCTTTAGCAAATTGAGCAACATCTCCCCGTTGTATTCCTCCCGCTCTTTCCTCTCCTAAAGCATCAATATCTTTCAAGTCTGCTTGCAGAGCAAATATTTCATCCTCACCCCAAGCAGGATAATTTTGCTTAATCAAACCTTGCAGTAGTTGAGCATCCCGGTAAGACCCGACTAAAAGCAAAAGTCTACGTCGTTGGGAATCTTGAATTTCGTCTCTAACTCGTTCTAAAAAATTTTTGCCATCGCTATCTTTAGCACATAAACGTTGCGCCATTTTCTTGAAAGCTTCTGGTTTATTATTATTGTAATAACCAGATATTTTTAAAAGATTTTCACCTTCTACAAATGGGAAAAATTTATATTTGCTTTCTCTAGCGATGCGTTCTAGATTTTCTTCAGAAGGTTTAATCATAATATCAACAGGAATTTGCAAATGAAACGTAGAAGAATTTCCCGCCCAAGATGTAGCTGACATTAATAAAACTTGTGGTTTCTCGACTCCATTCCACTCAAATAATCTATGGAAATTTAGCAAAAACCAACGCCCTATTCCTGAATATCTAATTAAATCTAATCTTCCTGGTTGATTCTCTTTACTACTTTTAACATAAGAAAAAACTAATCTATTTCCCAGGGGGGATGCTGGTAAACAATATTCAAAATCTTTTGGAGGTTTAAAGGATATAGAAGTATCTTCAATATTATAAATATGCTGCACGATTGGTAAATATTCAACTACAAAAAAAAGTCTCCTTGATGCCTCCTCTAGTGCTAAAGCAAAATAAAGTTTTTTAGAGAGTTGTTCTAAATCTAAATCGTTTAATTGATTTCCAGAAATTATTTGACAATTAATAATCCAGGTTTTAATCTTTTGCAACGCTCTTGATTTATCCCGCAGTTGATTAGAAATTATTCTTAAGTCTATAGCTAAATTATTATAATTATCTTCAAGTGTGGAAATAGTAGTATCAAGGGGGTCATTTTGATATGCGAGAAATATTTGATAAATATGACGAGAATTTTCCCGGTTTTCTCGAATATCTTCCGGGGTTAAAATATCTGCAATCTGATTGAGCAATAAAGATGTTGTAAAGTATCCCCTATCTATCCAATTTTCAATAAAATTATGTTGGACTAAAGGCCACGCTAAAGTAAAAAGCAACATTACAATTTCTTTTGCTGATTGCCAACTTTCTACTAGAGGTTCATATAAATGCCCTAAATTAGTTTGCTCATTTTTATCTACTACTAAGCGGTCTAAATAATTAATTAATGCCTCTGAACCTTTGCCTAAAATTGTTATGGCAGGACTGAAAGTTTCATCTGATAAAGGTTGACATTTATCCGACTCATCAATAATTACTATTTCACTAGCTAAATTTACCAGTTCTCCATATTTGATATTTTCATTCTTTGGTAATAATTGTTTAGGAACTCTTGTATAAAACAACGCCTGTAAAGTTGTCACCCATATTTCTGCTTCAATTAAATCCCTACTTGTTTTATGTGCCGGACAAACATAATACAAAGGGCAATTATAGGGGGTTGAAGTATGAGATTCATCTTCTCGTTCTTGACTATCTCTTTGCCTATATAATTTTCCAGAACAAGGAGCTGTAGAAGCATCTATTGTTGGCAATAATGTTCCATCTTGTAGAGAATCAAGTAAACATACAGTAGAAAGATTTCTTAATCCTTCATGTTGATATGGTTCTTGACTATGACGTAGAGAAAAATGTAGTCTGGCAGTATGAGTTTTTCTATTTGATAATCCTAGAATAGGAGCAACTTTAATTCCATCATCTTTGAGTATTTTAGAAAGTTCATCTACTGTTTCTAAAACTGCTAAAACATCTGTGAGGACAAGGGTAGTTCTTTTTCCTTGTTTAGCACCATGAACAGCTATTATTTTTGACAATATTGATTTGCCTGCATTAACTATTCCTTGTAAATTTTCTGTTCCATTTAAGTAGAGAATGTTGTTATCTCTATTTGGGTCTAAATTTTCCCATCGCATATTACTAATTACAGATTCATATTTAGGTGAATCTAATTTAGAATCCATAAATATAGCTGTTCCTGTTAATTCATTTTTGGGAAATTCTATTGTTCCTGAAGTTCGCTTTGCACCACTCAAGTTATGAAGTGGAACTCGACCATTTTTTTTAAGAATATTTAAAATATAAGGGTCTTGATTAGCTATTTCGTCAGATGTTAATCCCATATATCGCAACACTTGGTCATAAGTTTCTTGGGTAATCTCTACCGATATCTTTTCTTCCTTTCTCCGATCATCTTTATAAAAAGAGTATTTATTCTGTGGAATAGCAAATGAATGACCTTTTGTTGTTTTTACAGGAAAATTATCGTTAAAAAATTGCCGATAAATAACTTCTCTATTACGAAGACAAGGACTACCTTTTCTGTGAAATGTCTGATTATCATCATGTACTTCATACCACCTTAAATCTCTAGTTACTCCTTGATAAAGATTGATGCGA
>NZ_CEZPJD010000826.1:0-3466 GCF_983059655.1 Okeania sp. | reverse complement strand
GGTTTGTATAAAACTAAGAAAGGAAAATTGATCAATGCTGACTGTAATGGTGCTGCAAATATTGGAATCAAAAGTAAACTGAATGGGTTTATCCCGGACAGACTAGAGGCATCTTTGGCTATGCCATTAAGGGTAAAATTTGACGTGGATTGATCCAGGCAAATTTATTACCCTTAAGAATCCATGTGGATTTATCCCACGGAGTGTCAAATACAATAAAAAAATATTTGTGCCACTACACGGAAGTCAAAAGTTAAAAGTTAAATTATTACTTTAAATATAGCTTTTTTCTTTACAATTCTTGACTAAACATTTGCGTTGTCTTAACCCAAGCATCAGCAGCAGCTTCAGCATTGTAACTACTACGATGGTCACAAAAGAAACCGTGGTCTGCTGGATAACGAAATACTTGATGTTTAATTTGATGTTTCTGTAATTCTGCCTCTATTTGGTCTATCTGTTCTATAGGAATTAAAGGATCTTCTGTGCCAAAGAAGCCGTATATCGTACCACTAATTTTAGGAGTGAGGGTAACAGTAGGAGTACCACCACCGGGAGTACCAGTAGTAATGCCAGCTCCATAGAAAGAAGCTGTTGCTTGAATTTCTGGTAAAGTTGCTGCTAAATAGCTCACATGGCCTCCAAAACAGAAACCAATACAACCAAACTTATCTGCTTTAACAGTCGGTAGGGTTTTGAGATAATTTATAGTAGCTTGAATATCACTTAGTAGTTCTGAGGCTTTGGTTTGTTCTTTATACTTGCGACCCAGCTTAACATTTTCCTCAGTATAGCCCACTTCAAAGCCGGGCGCTTGACGTTGGTAGATTGAGGGAGCGATCGCTACATAACCTTCTTTGGCAAATTTTTCTGTTACTTCTCGAATATGGGCATTTACTCCAAATATTTCTTGAATTACTACGACTGCTGGAAATATATTTTCTTCTACTGGTTGTGCTAGATAGGAAGCTATTTCTAGGTCTCCGTTGGGGACTTGAATATAGCCTGTACGAATTTTTAATTCTGTCATATAGTTTCTACACTCCGAAGGTATTGGGTCGCAGGTTGTAGGTATTTAGATGTGAAAAATTTATCTAAAGCCTTATTCAAAACTAGATGCTATCTAGTCGATTGTTCAAAATACATAATAATTGCTCAAGTCATTAATATCAATTTAATTAAAAGATTTAATATGACTGAGTTATTGACAAAACAAAAACTAAAATTAGAGCATGAAAATTTATTTCTGAGCAGCAGTTTTTTCTACTATGGTTAATTTTCAGATTAAGGCAGATAGTGATATTCCTGCATCAAACCAATTATTTAATCAAATTAGGTTCGCCATCGCTTCCCGAAAGTTTCCTCCTGGCCATCGACTACCTAGTACTCGACAACTTGCGATGCAAACTGGTTTACATCGCAACACTATAAGTAAGGTATATCGTCAACTTGAAGATACTGGTCTTGTGGAAGCTCAAGCAGGTTCCGGTATTTATGTTAAAGCACAAGGAAATGAGGGAGGTTCAAAGTTAAAGTCTCCCATTTATGAAAAGTATCCCCACGCTAGTAATGTGGTCAAGGGTGGATTGGATGAACTACTCTCCCAAGGCTGTAGTCTGAATGAAGCTAGAGAAATGTTCCTCACTGAGATTGACTGGCGACTGCGTTGTAGTGCCAGGGTATTAGTTACAGCTCCCTCTAATGATATTGGTATTGGACACTTAATGGCTAAAGAGTTGGAACAAGCTCTTAATATTTCTGTACAAGTAGTTCCTTTAGAAGAACTAGGTAGAGTTATAGATGAAATATCTTCTGGAACGGTTGTTACAAACCGATATTTCATTGGACGAGCTGAAAAAATAGCTGCTCCTCAATCTGTAAGAGTTATTCCAATTGATATATATGATTATGCTCAAGAATTCAAATTGGTCAATAATTTATCTCAGGGAAGTTACTTTGGTATAGTTAGTCTCAGTTTTGGTCTACTAAAAGCTGCAGAGGTAATTATTTACAGCTTGCGTGGAAATGACGTAAATGTCATGACTGCTCAACAGGAAGAAACCCACAAAATTGATGCTATGGTACGGGCAGCTAAAATAATTATTTGTGACAAGTTTAGTGATGCTAAAGTTAGAACTGCTGTACAAAAAAACAGAGCAGATATTATTCGCCCGCCACAAATTATCTGCTGTGAAAATTACATTGGTACAGAGTCGATTAATTTATTGAAACGAGAGTTGGGTTTGGTATAGTTAGGACTCAAGATTATGTAATATGAAGAACAATTAGATAAAATTAATATTAATTTATTTCCTATTTCCCATGTTTATGCTTCTATAACTTTATATGGTATTTTTAAATATTGGGAAACATAATAACTACTGAATATAGCAGCACTAAACAATTTCTATGGCAATCTTATTTAAGTTGTAATATTATTAGTGGCACTCAGGAGGACCGAGTAATAATTTTAAAGGTTTTAAGTTTAAATTAACTACTATAAAAATTGTCACAACTAATTTAGGATTACTATTATGTATAAACGCAAGGATTTAGCTATTAACTGTCAGCTCTCATCAAAGATAGAAGGTTTTAATGAAAAAAGACTATTTCAGCCAGCTTTTATAGTAAGTATAAATTCTGACTTAATCAATAAAGCTTTTATCTAAAACTAAAAGCAATAGCTGATGACTGATGGCTGATAACTGATAGCTGACAGCTAAATGTTTATGTATAAACTCCTCCTATTCCATTTTCCTATAAATGTTAGTTTCACACCTGAAAAGAGAAAAACTATAGTTCAATAATAAATAAAAAAATCCAACTACAAATTATATTTTGATTTTATGGAACCTAGTATTAATTTAAAGCAAGCTATTGAGAAACGTCGTTCTGCTCGTGCATTTAGTAAAGATTCAATTCCTAATGTAATCCTGGAAGAAATTTTACGTCTGGGTATGATGGCTCCCTCTGGTTTTAATTTACAACCTTGGCGTTTTATTGTAGTTAAAGAACAACAGAATAAAGAACGACTTAAGGCTTGTGCTTTTAATCAACGCCAGGTAGAAGAAGCTCCAGTAGTTTTGATTTGTTGTGGCGATCGCCATGTATCTAAACCGGAGTATATAGAATCTATAATTGAGTTGGGTAAAAAGCATGAAGCTATCAATGATAATTATGCAGATTATATGCGAAATTCAATTCCTAAAATGTTTAAAAATCCTTCTTCTTTTGAGTCTATGGAAGCTTGGATAAATAGGCAAGTAATGTTAGCAGTAGCTCAAATTATGGTTGTTTCTAGTAGTTTTGGGGTTGATAGTTGTCCTCTCGAAGGATTTATTACATCTCAAGTTAAAGCAGCATTTAATATTCCAGAGCAAGTAGATGTTTGCTGTATATTGGCTATGGGTTATGCTGCTGAACCATTTAAAAAATATGGTGGACGTCTTTCTTCAAGCCAGGTCTG
>NZ_CEZPJD010000825.1:0-3471 GCF_983059655.1 Okeania sp. | reverse complement strand
ATTATCAATTATCAATTATCCATTATCCATTAATGAAAGCAGTTTCCAAAGTTATGAGAGGTACACACATCGCGGGCAAGATGCCCGCACTGGAAAAATTCAATTGTTAATCTCTGTACTTCGTTTGTAACTACTAACTCTTTCCCTAAAAATTACAATTAAAATAGGATGGCAAGAGATATCAATTAGTATTTATTAAGCAATATGAATTATGCATAAACTGGAATAAAGTGAAGAACATAAATCTCATTCATCATCTAGTGTTTTTATTCAATATTTGAAACTCAATGAGATTCTTTTACTACTATTGAGTGACGGAATAGCTGTTTTCGTAGCACTCCACAAGATAAATAATCAAATATGAATAATCCACTTTCTTACTTATGCTATAGTTTATGATCGAATGAAGTCTGAATCAAGATTGAGTGACTGAGAAAGAATTAAAAGTATGGATAAAAGGGCATCAAACTAGATTTTATCTACCTGGTAACTTCTACATTTTTTGAGGAAAATTTTTATGGAGTAATTTCCCCAATTATTATAGCGTTTTGATAGCTGACTGCTAATAACTGATAGCTAAATGCTTAACTCCTAGATAGATTATTGTTTGTCTATAATTTAAAGTAGATAAGTAAATTAAGTTCAGAGGTAATGTTATGACTCCAAATCCTGCAATAATGACAGCCGTGGAGAATTTGGACTACCGTGTTACTGTGGGAGATGTGGCGGCTAAAGCTGGATTAGATGTTAAAGTGGCAGAACAAGGATTATTAGCTTTAGCTACAGATGCTGGCGGTCATCTACAAGTATCAGAAGCGGGAGAAATTGCTTATTTATTTCCTAAGAATTTTAGAGGTATCTTAAGGAATAAATTCTGGCGGTTAAGATGGCGAGAATGGTGGGAGAAAGTTTGGCGAGTATTGTTTTATTTAATCAGGATTTCTTTTGGTATTTTGTTGATACTTTCTCTTGTAATTATACTAGCTGCTATTACTATTATTGTGATTTCTCTTAATTCTAGTAGCGATCGAAATGACTCAGGTGGTAGCAGTAACAATTCTGGTGGCGGGATGATTTTTATCCCTCGGTTTTGGTTTAGTTATAATTGGTTTTTGTGGTTTAATTGGGGTTATTATGACCGACCCTATAGATATCAGTATCAAAGACAAAAATATCAGCGTCAAAGACAAGAAAATTATTCTCAAAGCAAAAAAAATGAGATGAATTTTTTTGAAGCTGTGTTTTCTTTTTTGTTTGGAGATGGCAACCCAAATTTAAATTTAGATGAACGGCGTTGGCAGGCGATCGCTACTGTGATTAAAAATAATCAAGGAGCGGTAGTTGCTGAACAAATTGCTCCTTATTTAGATGATTTGGGTAAAGGTTATGCTTTGGAATATGAAGAGTATATTTTACCAGTATTAACTCGTTTTAATGGTCGTCCGGAGGTTAGTTCTGAGGGTCAAATTGTTTATCATTTTCCTGAGTTACAAGCAACAGCAAAAGGGTGGAATTCTCAACCTATTTCTGCATTTTTAAAGGAAAAACTTTGGCGGTTTAGTGAGGCAAATTCCGGTCAAATAATGTTAGCAACTGGGTTAGGTGCTGTGAATTTTGTTGGTGCTTTAGTTTTGGGTTCTTTGCTAGAAGATGGTACGGTAGCAGCTCAGATAGGAGGATTTATTTCTTTTGTGGAAGTTATTTATCCTCTTTTACTAGTTTATGGTGTTGGTTTTTTAGTTTTACCTTTAATTCGTTATTTTTGGGTACAATGGCGTAATGGTAAAGTAGAGGCACGGAATCAACAAAGGCAGAAAAGAGTTATTACTTTGAATCATGCCGATCGTCAGTTAAAACAAAAGATTGAATATGCTAAAAAATTTGCTAGTGAAACTGTTATTGATCGTGAAAGCCTAGCATATACAACTGAAAAGAGTATCCTAGAACAGGAAGCTGAACAAGCAGATAAAATTGATGCTGAATGGCAAAAAAGATTAAATCAATCAGATACTTAGGGTTTGCGTATGGAAAGTTTTTTTACTCTTTGTAGGGAGTAGGGAGTAGGGAGTAGTTAGGACGTAGAAGCAATGGGAATTACAGATTCAGTGGCCAAAACAATAGTCAGAGTAATTTTTCGGGTAGCACACGGCCGAAAATCCTCACTTTTTTAACAATCACTTGCTGAAAAGCTCATACTTTTTCCAAACATCAAATTACCTAAAATCCATATCAGTCAATGCGCGCTATATTTAATCAGTAAGCCCTACTTAAGATATTAGCTGAAGTTCTTAAAATGGTGTTATGTGGTAGGTTTTAGTTTTTAAGTCTTATACCAATTTTATGTAAGACGAAACAGGATTATCATATTTATTAACTTATCTATCTCGACATACAGTTAACCCCGATCGAGATATTATTCTATGCAACAAAGTCTTAATTTGATGTCATTTTAGGGCGTTTAAATATGAAGTAATTATTATCATTTTTTGAGTCATGGCGAATAGCTACTAATTCCCATCCTTCATGGCCTAAGTAATTAACTAACTCGTGTAATTCTTTGTCTTTCCAGTCTCGCCATTCTTGACCATTAATATATATGTTAATCAACTTATCTCCAAAAGGATAAGGACTAGCATCTACCAATATATATTCCCATTTTTGCATTTGTTATCTAAAAATATAAAATACAGAACCATTTTTTTCTCCGAGAACTGTCTAGAGGTTTGAGGACATTATTAATATTCTAAACCAAGTTTACTGATGTTTCTTCTCAAAAGAGGGCATAGGAAATAGGTGAAAATTATCATCTCTTTTATCTACCAAACTTACGTATTATTTTGGGGTTGCATATTACGGAATAATATTACCAAAAATTAGTTGAGACTTTGACTAAAAAAACTAATATTAATTATTCTAGCAATTGATTAATCAAAAACCCTGTTCATCAAAAATCTAAAATCATTCATCACTGCGCAACAGCGATATTATTTTAGAAGATATTCCTAAATATGTCAGGATATTAGTTACTATACTCCTTTAATTATTACAAGGTATATGAAAAAAAATAATTACTTATTTATCACTACCTTATTATAAGCTGTTTTGCATTTAAAGCATATATCCAATTTTTTTCACAGGGAAAACCAGACTGGGAAGATAGAATCTAAATGATTCTTAAGCTCAATATATAGAGTGAGTCATTTCAGTTATCAGTAATCAGTACCTCTGCAATAAGAAGGCTTGACATCAGGAATATCCTCCTTTTTTTATACCCCTTAAAAGGAGACCACAATTTTTCGCTCAAGATAATTTTGTTTCAAGAAAGAAGTTATATACTTCATTAAACTGAAAATACTTTTCATTAATGGATAATTGATAATGGATAATTGATAATGGATAATTGATAATTACAAGAAGGTTAAAACCGCTACGGAATTGAATATAAGGAAATACTATTTCTTCTCTTGGTTG
>NZ_CEZPJD010000824.1:0-3480 GCF_983059655.1 Okeania sp. | reverse complement strand
GAGCTTGCCCGCCATGGGTTTACCTGGAGCTTGCCCGCCATGGGTTTACC
Source organism: Okeania sp. (assembly GCF_983059655.1). NCBI lineage: Bacteria > Bacillati > Cyanobacteriota > Cyanophyceae > Oscillatoriales > Microcoleaceae > Okeania > Okeania sp. Next base: position 3,430 of record NZ_CEZPJD010000824.1, on the reverse strand, counting down.
TGGAGTTTGCCCGCCATGGGTTTACCTGGAGCTTGCCCGCCATGGGTTTACCTGGAGTTTGCCCGCCATGGGTTTACCTGGAGCTTGCCCGCCATGGGTTTACCTCATAACAACGGGAAGCGCTGTAGCATAAAAGGCAAACAAGGGCAAAAAAATTACTCCCCCACTTCCCAGAAAGACTTTTTCAGCCAACCCTAATTATCAATCATCAATTATCCATTATCCATTAAATCCTAGAGGCCATATATACGGACTTAGCCAGTCCTACAGTCCCATCGGGTGCGGTTGCCTTAAGTCCTTCCTTGAGTTTTTTCACCGTATCTTGGTTTTTTTTGCCCTGAGCCCGACTATCCCCAATTATCAGATTTGGCAGTTCATCTCCTACAAACCTTCTTCTATTGAGTCCGAAAGCATCGGCTTTAAACAATGCAACATTATCCCCTTCACACTGATGTAGAGAGTATAACCAGCGCAAATAATCTTGACACCAATCATTAATTATTCCAATAGCTTCCTGTTGGTCAGGATCTGAAAATTCTGGTAATATTCCTCCAGATCTGCCACCTGTTTGGAAGAAGTTCATCAACCAAGGTGCTAATCTTCCCCAACGACTATTTTTGGCGTTTTTAGCTTCTTCTAGTTCGGGAGCAATTTCGGCTAACCATGTAAAAGCAAATCTGGTAGCATTCATTAGCTCTTGTTGGACTGCTGCCCGGTCTGGGATATCGTCCCAGGAAATAGTGCCAGTCTCTTTGCGAGTCATCAATACTACAGACCCTTTTGCTGTGGATGAATCTTGCAAAAATTTACGGGCAGCTAATGCAGCGTATAGTTCTAGGAAGTGGGGATCGTTACGCTGACTATCTTTACCGATACTAAAGTTGACTCGGGATAAGTTTTGATTGCCGAGGAGATAAACTTGGTCGAAGATTTCTTGACCTTGAGTGACATAATAACGGAGGGCCGCTTCTGTGTTCAACAAAAACTGCTCGGAGCGAGCGTAAACTCCATCTGGGTTTTCCCCTGGTTGTGGAGAGAAGCCAAAATAGGGAAGTACAAAGAGGCAACCAGTTTGAACGCGATCGCGCACCTTAATTCTCTTCAACTTATTATCAATCAAGCGAGCAATAGTTGGCAGTCCAGAAGCTCCCGTCCCCCCAAAGATAGACCCACACAGAAAAATTTTCGGTTCTTTACCGCTACCCGTATCTCCCTGAATTTCCTCAATCAGACTTCCCCAGGGTTCTTGATCCAAGCTGTCTAAATCTACCTGACTCATTACTGCTGCACCAATGGCAGGTCTGCCCCGAAATCCCACATCTAAGTTAGCTTCTCGTTCTTCCTTAGTGTAAAGGACATCAAACAAATTGGCCAAAGTCGGTTGGTTTTGCTTAATCGTATTGTAGTTAAAAAACGTTCTCAGTTCTTTCTCGTCGGTAAAAGGAGACCAAAGATCGAAAGATTCAATTCGGCTTTTCATCCACCCACACTGTGTTTTGTCCCCAGTAGGCATCAAATCATAAGTTCTCTTATAGATACTGATGCTAGTCCTAGCACGAGCCAAATTTCCATTAGTTTCATCTGCATCTACAAATAAGACCTTAATCGGTTCTTCATTAAATAAGCCTACCGCTGCTATTTTAGATACTGCTTCAACACATTTAGCCCCGGTTCCACCAATTCCAATTAGATAAAGTCCCATTACATTATTTATTCGCTAAAAAAACGACGCAATTGAATTGAACCTGGAGGAACAAACTTTAAACCCCCAGGGGTACTGGTTGCGGTTGGCAACCAAAATAGTAATAATATGTCAAACACAAAAAAGATAGTCAAAGACACAAGTGCATCATTACTACCTTTAAAAAAGCCTATGGCCAGAAAAAGACTCAATAGGGGAAATAGCAAAAATAGCCACCAAACTAGCATCCACTGGGAGACTTCTTTAGCTTGGTGAGCTTTTGCATTAGCGGTTATTAAGTACCAAATTACAGTTGACAGTACCGATACTGCAAAAACCACACCTGCCCCAAAGATGTAAGAATTGGTTATCCAAGACCCCAAATCATCAACATCTGATATTCTTAGGATTCTGCTTCCATAGAGAAAAGGTTGCCCTAGGAACATTATACTGGCTCCTATCAGGCTAAAAATAATGATTCGAATAATCTCGTTTGTTTTCATTGGTTCTCATATCAATTTCAAGGGATGATTTTGAGATGGCCACATAGAGGACATTCTATAATCATTTCAACTATTCGGGACAATATTCATTTTATTATTCTACCATTCATAATACCGTTTCACGGAATTCAAAAGTCAAAAGTCAAGAGTCAAAAGTAGGATTTTATAGCTCAAAACTTTGATGCTTCAGTAATTTCAGCAAATTATTCGACATCTCAAAGTTTGAAACTATTTGTAACATTCTTTTTTCAAAAAGGTAGACCTTGATCGAATATGCTTAAAAATAGCTATTCCAGTTCATTTTAGATAGTTATTTATATTGTTTTTCCCTTTTTTTCAATATTTATCCCTTCTTCCTTCTTTCCTCTTCCTTCTTTCGTAAGGACGTTGCATGCAACGTCGCTACCATTTGCAGAAAATTTTGACAAAAAAATAGTAGGGATATTCAATACAACATCCCTACTATAAAGCAACTGAAATTAATATTTTAAAGCCAAGCTAAAAGCTAATTGATGATCGCTATATTATTTGAAGATACCAGACACTGACAATACCTCAGACTCAGGCATCTTGGGGAATAATGGTCCTTTTGCAAAGAGTTGAGGATTAGCTTTAGCAAAAGTGTATGATTGACGAACCTGACTATTTACTGCTACTGTTTTCGCATCGTACATCCGAGTTGCCATTTTAGGATATAAACCAATACCAATAATCAAGACCAAGAAACAAGCAGCGATCGCTACTTCTCGTGGTCTGGCATCAGTATAGACAGCATTCGCAGGTAACACACAGTTAGTACCGTAGCAAACTGCTTCATCTAAAATTTCATTTTCATAAGGAGTATCTTTGAGGATACAAGTAGGTGCTTTACCAGTGCTGTAGAACATTTGACGCAACATGGAAAGCAGATAAATAGGTGTCAAAATCAAACCTACTGCTGCGAGGAAAACTGTTACAGTCCGGAAAGTCGAACTATAAACATCGCTGCTAGTTACCCCAACGAATACCATTAGCTCGCTAGCAAACCCACTCATTCCAGGAAGTGCTAAAGATGCCATGGCACTAATTGTAAATAGAGCGAAGACTTTTGGCATTACTTGGCCAATACCGCCCATTTCGTCTAACTTCAGAGTATGGAGGCGATCGTAAGTTATACCTGCGAGGAAGAATAACACTGCAGCAATTAAACCATGGGAAATCATTTGTAGTAAAGCACCACTCACACCTAAGTCAGTGAAGGAAGCAA
>NZ_CEZPJD010000823.1:0-3488 GCF_983059655.1 Okeania sp. | reverse complement strand
TCCTTCTTCCTTCTTTCTTCTTCCTTCTTCCTTCTTTCTTCTTCCTTCTTCCTTCCCAAAAAAAATAGTTCACCACAACGCCGTCTTACCTCAGCTTTTGACCTGGATAATACCAGGTGGGTGTCTTGGCCCAAGTTTAAAGTTTCTGGGTACAAGCCCAGTTTACTGCCACTCGAGCATCTAGATTCCCAATGTTTTTTGATTTGTAGGTCAAAAAAACATTTTTGGCAGTCACCAACGTCGTAGTAGAACCTAGTGACTATTATAGCGATTATTTTTTTTATGTCATCCCCTATGAAGAAAGTCAAAAGTCGAAAGTCAAAAGTCGAAAATTATAAATTGGAGCCTTGACACTTATTTTTATCTTTGCCAGAGACTTTCAATTTTCTGGGCGATCGCCTCAAATGTATTTTGGTTTCTTCCCTACTCCCCTACTCCCTTACTCCCCTACTTTTGACTCTGCCAGAGACTTTCAATTTTCTGGGCGATCGCCTCAAATGTATTTTGGTTTCTTCCCTACTCCCCTACTCCCTTACTCCCCTACTTTTGACTCTGCCAGAGACTTTCAATTTTCTGGGCGATCGCCTCAGCTTCTTGACGGCACTTGGTCGAATTTTCTTCATGCACCAATACTGTTACATGACCTAACTTTCGTCCTGGACGAGATTCTGTTTTGCCATACCACCAGACTGAGGAATCAGGAATTTCAGCTAACTTTTGTCGTTGAAGGGAGTAGTCATTTTCCCCAAATTCATAACCCAATAAATTTACCATCACTGCTCCTCTGGCTTTGAGATTAGTACTACCTAGGGGAAGGCCACAAATTGCCCGTAAATGCTGTTCAAATTGAGAGGTCTCACAAGCATCCAAAGTGTAATGACCAGAATTATGAGTTCTCGGAGCAATTTCATTAATTAAAACTTTTTTATCTTTAGTAATAAATAATTCAATACCAAATACTCCTACAACTTCTAAACTATTTAGGAGAGTTTGAGCGATCGCTTGAATTTCTTGAACTAATTCTAAATTTTCATCAAATACAAAAACCCGCCGACAAACCTGATTTTCTTGTTGTGTTTCTACCACAGGATAAACTTTAATTTCACCAGTAACTGAACGAGCAGCAATAATCGCAACTTCTCGTTCAAAAGGGATAAATTCTTGAATGAAAATATTTGAATTTCCCTGAGATTTTAAACTATTAATATCCTGAATAACAGAAATACCATGACCATCATAACCATGACGACGTGCTTTCAATACTAGAGGAAAATTTATTGCCTCAACTTCTGTTTCCCACTCCCAAAATTTCGGAATAGGTAAACCTAAATCTCGTAAATAACATAACTGTTCATATTTATCTAATAAGGGCTTAAACACTGATAAACTAGGACGAAATATTACATTTTTTTTTCTCAGAAGTGACAACTCATCTATATTGATAAACTCATTTTCAAAAGTAATTACATCACAACTATTTGCTAACTTAGCAGTTGCCTGAACATCATCAATTTCTGCTAAAATAGTATCTTTTGCTATAGATACTGCCGGGTCATCTTTTTCTGGAGTTTGAATAATTAAATCTACTCCCAATTTTTTAGCACCATCCGCCATCATCCATGCCAACTGACCCCCACCAATGATACCCACTCGCTGAATTTTGTTTTGGTGTTTTTTTGCTTTTTCAGTACTATTCATTTTAATTTTTAATTCAGTTTTGACTTTTGTATTTTATAGCGCTACGCACTAGGGAATAGGAAATAGGAAATAGTAAACTATTAAAGGGTTTTTCCTGTGGAAAAGCTCCGCTAACAGAGTTTAGAAATGTCCTAACCTTAATAAGTAGCGCAATAACAACAAAAAAAATTATCAGTTTAATTAATCGTAAGCATTTCCTCCGGAATGCTGCGCAAACAGCTATTAGCTAGCCTCCTAGGTCGGAACTTCGTTAACAGCTATTAATTTTGGGTCTGCGTAAAAGCAACCTTTCCATTTTCAGGAGAAGTAATTAGAGTTTGGTGATTAAATATCAAAGCATTTACTGATATTGGTTTTAGCCTTTTTAGGTCTTGAAAAAGTACCTGATTTTTAGCCCTTAATGCTCAAAAAATTACCATTTTAGGCAAAAGTTGGGCAAAAAAAAAATTACTTTGCTACTCCTCTACTCCCCTACTCCCCTACTCCTTAAAAAAGACTTTTTCAGCAAACCCTAATTATTAAGCAGGTAGGTCTAATTAAACGTTAAAAAAATTTTAGCGACAGGTTTAACCGAAACGAAAGCGTATTCGATTTCTAAAAAATCGCCCTCCAATACCATTTCTCAAAAACTTTTCTACATTTTGTTGAGTAGGGGAGTAGGTAGGGATGTTGCATGCAACGTCCGTACAGGGAGAAGAAAACATAAGAATAATGAATATTAAATTAGCTAAAATTAGCATAAAAATGATTCAAATTCTGCTAATTAGTTAATAACTGAAGTATTGCGCAAATATAGCAATAATGCATGGTAATAGGTATAATGTTGCGTTTATTTATGCTCACCCACCTAATGAGTCATTATTAATTATTAATTATTAATTATTAATTCCCCAAATCAGCTCTTAATTTTTTCTCTGCTTCTACTTCATCTAGTTTTGATTGTTCGATAAAATCATAAAATATTGCTTTCTCAATATTAGGAAATGTAGGGCTAGTTTCAACCTCAACATATTTTTGATTTTGCAGTTGATAAATTAATAAAACTTCTCCGTCATAGCGCCAAAATTCTAATATTCCCATACTGGCATAAAGATTAAGTTTATTAATATCGGTATGAGTAATATCAATTTCTACTACTAAATCAGGCGGTGGGTCTTGAGTTAAATCAATTTTTTTCCCTGCCACCTTTGATTGATTTTGAATGTAATAACAATTGTCCGGTTCTGCGCCTCTATCCAATTCTGGATAATTCAAAGTTGTTGAACCCAAAGTTTTAATTTTTAACCCCATTTCAAAAACTAAAATTCTGATAAATAAACCAATTATTTCTCTAGCAAATTCATGTTCTTCCAGAGGCATAGTAATTTCCAATATTCCTCGATCGTATATAATTCTGGCTGTACGACTTTCTCCCAGAGCTTCAAGAATTTTTTGGTATTTCTGCCAATTCAAATTATAGAAAACAATTCTTTTTTCAGGAACAGCTAGAGCAACAGTATTAATCATTTTTTTTCCTACCAAACCATTTTGTTCCCATTTCAGTCATAGCTGAGAATACTAAATAAAGAATCAAAATACTTATACCGATAATAAATGGTACTAAATCATCCGGCATTTGTTAACCTCTAGTAAATTTTATCCACTGATGATAACATGAACAACGTTTCACTAAGCGATATGTTTGCGGAGCATTTCACAGGAAAACCCTGAACCTTAATTCAGAAGTATCTCTATCTACATTTCAAGTAATAACTATGAACATTATCAATTTTATCCTAATTTTTATTGTA
>NZ_CEZPJD010000822.1:0-3498 GCF_983059655.1 Okeania sp. | reverse complement strand
CAGATTAGTTTGATACAGAGTGAGAATGATCATCCTTATTATTGGTCGCCCTTTTTGTTGATTGGCAATGGGCTGTAAAGTCAGTTATCATTTATCAGTACCTCATAGGGACGTTGCATGCAACGTCCTTACTTACAGGGTTATCATTTTTTTGATATGGTTTATTGACCTGAAAACTGCTGTAATAGCTAGGAGTTAGGGGAGTTATAAATGTTTTTCCTACTGTTCCCTATTCCCTGCTATATTCAGTAACTTAACAATTCGATCGAATTGATAGTTTTCTGCAAAGTTTTTCAATTGAGCAGCGATCGCTTCTTTTTCTAGAGGAATATCATTAATTAGCTGCATCACTTTTTTACCCCGGAGTTCACTAGAAGCTTTGTGAAGTTCACATAACCACTCAGAAGGCATATCCTTTAAAATAACAGATAAATCTTCTGAAGTAACTTGCAAGCGAGAGCAAGTTGTGTTTTGCCGTTTCTTACCATTAGCTTCATCAGACTTTTGATAAATCAACTCAACCCCCAAATATTGGCGCATTTTCTCCCAGAGCAGTTCCTCCTGAAAAGGTTTAACCATATAGTCATCAAAACCCGATGAGATAACTTCCTCTCGCTTTTCTTGAAATACACTAGCAGTCAGAGCAATAATTTTTGTAGAGAAACTCGGTTGTTCTAAATCTTCCCACTGTCTAATTTGTTTAGTGGCTTCATATCCATCCATCTCCGGCATATGCAAATCCATCCAAATCAGATGAGGATGCCATACTTTCCAAATTTCTGTAGCTTCTCGTCCATTGATGGCTTGCTGTACCAAAAATCCTCTGGAAGTAAGTAAATATGATAGCAATAGGCGATTGTCAGAGCGATCATCCACCACTAAAATACGATAGTCTGGTTGTTGTGTTGCTAAACCAATTACTTTGCCTTTCCCTCTTCTGCTAGGAAAAGTCTGAGGAGAACTCAGATGAATGGGAATCGATAACTGAAAACAAGTACCTACTCCCAGGGTGCTTTTTGTCGTAATATCGCCTCCCATCAACTGAATAAACTTTTCAGTAATAGCCAACCCCAATCCTGTTCCCTGTCTAATTTGATGTCCGGTGGTGGTTTGTTCAAAGGGGAAAAATAACTTTTTGAGTTCTTCTTGAGCAATACCAGGACCTGTATCTTCTACTTCTAATTGTAGTTGATAATTCTTGTTAATTTTCTCGACTTTAGCCCTTAAAATTACTTTGCCTATTTTTGTAAATTTCACCCCATTGCCAATTAAATTAATTAAGACTTGTCGTAGTTTTCCCTCATCCGCAGAGATATATTGAGGTAAATCAGAATCTGGCTCTAATAAAAATTGAAGTCCTTTTTTTTGGACTTTGAGACAAAACATATCTTGCATATCTTGAAGAACAGTGTAGAGATCAAAATTTGTTTCATTGAAAGTAATTTGACCTGCTTCAATTTTGGACATTTCCAAAATATTGTTAATTAAGGATAATAAATGTTCCCCACTACGATTAATTATCCTCAAGCGTTCCTGTTGTTCTGATTGAAAGGAGGTATCTTGAGAGAGAATTTGAGCAAAACCAATGACACTATTTAGAGGGGTTCGTAGCTCATGGCTCATGTTTGCCAAAAATTCTGATTTGGCCTTATTTGCAGCTTCAGCAGCTTGTTTAGCTAGAGAAAAGAGCTGGGATTGAGCTAAAAGTAAAACCTGTATATCCACTAACCGCCAACGTTGATCTGGCAATGCGATTACAATAGGTTCATAAATAAAAGTACCTGGTCGCTTGAGTGCAAGTTCTGCTGCTTGACTAATATTGCAATCTGCACTCAGTAGTAGATATCTTTTTACTAATGTCTCTGCATCTAAAAGTTTTTCAGACTTAGCTATAATGTCCCACAGAACACGAATCGGTCGGTTGAGGAAAACTTCTAATCCGTAGGGACGACTAAGTCGCTCAAAAAATTGCATTCTAGAAATCGTGCCAATGATTTTATTATTAGAAGTAATCATAACCCCTGGTAATTCTGGATGCTTGTGAAATGTGTCTGCCACAACTTTTCCCAAGGTCGTTATTTGAACTTCAAAGTCATAGCTAGGAAGATCTGCTAAACACGAATCAAGAGTAAGTTTATCTAATTGTTGAACAAACATAATTCACTTAAAGTTGAGAATTAACTAGAAAAAATTCAGTAACTTAAGAATAACTTTTTCTTTAGCTGTTTGTAGTTTGACTTGAGTTATAAACCATTGACTGTCTGAGATGAGTTCTACAATAATATTTTATAATTAAACAAAAAATTCAGGGATACTAAAGTACTTAAATTGTAGTATTTGAAATTTTATCAGGAAAGGCATAGGGCATGAGACGGAAGGCAGAAGGGAATTGACCCCTGCCTGTGACCGAAGGGAACAAGGTTCATCAATTGATCATGGATAATTACCTCTGGTTAAAACCGAGAGGATTGAATATAAGGAAATCTGATTTCTTCTCTTGATTGATTGGATATGGCGAGGTCTCCTCACCATCCCACCCTCCGGGAAGCTCCGAAGATCGACCACTTTTTTTTCCTTGCTCATGAGAGGCAATAAAGCCGAATGTATTAATTATCAATTATCCATTGTAAAACCCCACCCAATTGTTCCTTCTGCCCTCTGCCTTCTGCCTTCGTTTATTGATTATTTATTTTGAAAAGGTATTAGTAATTATGAGTAACTCTGAACAGTTATTAACATTTGCTGAAAAATTAATACGTGAAAAGATGGACAATTGTTTGAGTGATTTACAACGTACTGTATTACTCACTACTCTACAAGAAAATAAGAAGACTTACGATCAAATTGCAGATGAATGTGGTTACTCTCCTAAATATTTAAAGCAAGATGTTGCTCCTAAACTCTGGCAACTTTTGTCTGAAGTTTTGGACAAAAAAATCACTAAATTTAATCTTAAAACTATACTAGAAGAGCAAATTCGTCATCAGAAGTCTGCGATCGAAATGTTACCTATGACCTTTACCGTCAGTTCCCCTCCTACTTCTGAGAAAGGTAATATTTTACTAGTGGACGATCAACCACAAAATCTGAAATTGTTGTCTGATTTGCTTGAGGAGCAAGGATATGAAGTCCAACAAGCGATTAATGGTGTAATTGCACTACAAGCGGTAGCGGTAGGCTCTCCTGATGTGATATTATTAGATATTTATATGCCAGAGTTAGATGGCTATACTGTCTGTCAAAAACTTAAAGCAAATCCTAAAACCCAAGATATTCCAGTGATTTTTGTGAGTGCCCTTGATGAAGCCTGGGATAAAGTTAAAGCTTTTTCTGTAGGTGGCAGTGATTATATTACCAAGCCTTTTAAAACTGTTGAGGTATTGGCTAGAGTAGAAAATCAATTAAAAGTCAGAAAATTGCAACTAAAAGTTAAAGATCTAGAACAACAGCTAGAAGAGAAAAATCAGCAACTACAGCAAATTCTACAAAAATCATGAA
>NZ_CEZPJD010000821.1:0-3507 GCF_983059655.1 Okeania sp. | reverse complement strand
TACTGATACTTGATTTTGCCAATTTAGGGTTTTTAATTGCTTTAATATGTTCATTCAATCTTCCTCTTGACACGCTTTTCTTTCTTGTTCTATTTTCTTGTTAAATCGCTTGACATCGGCAATAGCTAAATTTGCGAAAAACTCTACTGATTTTTCACCCGACACTATTTCTTGACAATTATCTTGATAGAGTATTTTGAATAGTTCAAATGCTTGTCTTCGCTCTTCTTCCTCTGCTGCTGCTTTTTTGGCAGTCTGTGTTGGAAGTACAATGTCTCCTAAAATGCTTACAAAGTTGTCAAAATTATTAACTATTAACCTACTAATTTCTGATGAGTTAATAGCTTTTTGTATGGCTTTAGCTATAACGGTTTCTGCTTTAAAAGTGTATGGTTTGATTTTAATTTTCATCTTTTTCTGGGTTTTCGATAATTTGCTCAATATTGTGTAGTCTGTGTTTTTTTGTTGTGATGCAATATTCGTCGCATTTATTAACTATTTTGATGGCTTGTTTTATCATCTTCTCTATGTCTTTTTCAGAAGATTTTGAGGAAGGTTGATAGCTTTTTTCGAGGATGATTTTAAATACTTCAAAAACTCTATTTTCTCTGCTGCTTAGTTTGTCTAAAAGGTCGAGCAATTCAAAGCTATTTTTTCTGATATCTCTTAAGGTGCTATCGATATCTTTGACTCCTTCTCTTATTGCATCTTCCATGCCGTCAAATGATGCCTCTGTTGGTTCTATTTCTATTCGTTCCATTTGATTAATTGTTGATTAGTTGAACTGAATTTTTCCATGAAAAAATCCGACGGTATTAACTACCGTCGGAAGTTTATTCTGCGGGTTTTAACAGTGCTAAAAGTTTCTGAGTCTCTTCTCTGATACTTTGCTGTTCCTTTTTAAATTCAGCGATGAAATCATCACTTTCTTCTTTCCTTTTTGTTAGCCGATCATTATGATTGCAAGCATACTTAAGCATCCTTGCATCCTGTTCATCTAACCGGCGACAAATTCCCCCAATAAGTTCCACTGCTCCTTCGTAAGTGAAAACTTCCTTGGCTGTATCAGGTTTTTTCTGATCAATTGTTCGAGTACATCGCTTCGACTGAGTTTTGTCCCATCCCTCTCCCTGTCCAGAGCTGTCAAGCAAGTTTGGGTCAGACTCACTGAAGTCGAGAGTTTCAACTCTCCATAAACTGCTTTTCTTGGCATTTTCTTTGTCCATTTTATTCCTTATTAAGATATTACTCTTTTTCTCTGTAAATATCCTAGCAAGGTATTGCAAAAAATAAAATACCTTGCTAAAGTATTTATATTCTAGAGGAAAAAGGAGGAGACACCTAACGGATATTTAGAACTGCAAAAGCATGACATAAGGACTTCTTAGCCGTTCAAGCTGACTTAAAAATTTCTGAATTACTTAATTTATATCCATCTGCCAGGGGCTTACTTCTTGCCAAGTCAGCCCCTTACCTAGAAAACAAAATGTTGCCCTGTCAAATTCAGCAATATCTTCTATTAATCCAAAGTGTTGGAATAAGAGCGGCCAATCGATACCGCAAATTAGTTGAATCGGCCACTTATCGCGATCGCGATAATCCTTTGGGGCCAACTGAAAGGCGATCGCGCATTGTTGATTAATTGAGTGATTTTCCATGAAAAAATCCGACGGTATTAACTACCACCGGACACTTATTATTCATTGTGATGCTGGGGCGAACCCTCTAATATTTCTTGCCTGATTGCAGCAAGTTCTCGCTTGAAATCTTGGGTGAACTCTTTACTTTCGTCTAGCCTTTTTTCTAATCTGTCCCGATGCGCCCCTACATATCGGTCCAAGGCTTTTTCTAGAAGCTCCAGTCGGTCGATTAGTTTTTTGAGATGGCCTCCTCCTCCGTCAATGGTGGCGGTTGTGGGGGTGGCTGCATTTTCTCTCTCACTAATTGCTCCAAAACTTCGCTTCGACTTAAGTCTTTCTGTTTCTTCAGTTTGTCTAGAAAGTTCATGCAAGCTGGGGTCAGCTTTATAGTTGTCTGAGCTTTTGTCTCTCCATATTTCTGATGTACTGTTTTCGGCATCTGCTATTGAATTGAGGTTCATTGCATTACTATCTTACCTTGGTTTTCTCTTAAAGATTGCAGTTCAATGTTGACATTCTATCGACATTGAACTACTATGTCAATCATAAGCCAAAGAAAAAGGGGAGGTTAACAGGAGAATCTAACCAACAAAAGCATGAAATAACGACTTCTTAGCCGTTCAAGCTGACTTAAAAATTTCTGAATTACTTAATTTATATCCATCTGCCAGGGGCTTACTTCTTGCCAAGTCAGCCCCTTACCTAGAAAACAAAATGTTGCCCTGTCAAATTCAGCAATATCTTCTATTAATCCAAAGTGTTGGAATAAGAGCGGCCAATCGATACCGCAAATTAGTTGAATCGGCCACTTATCGCGATCGCGATAATCCTTTGGGGCCAACTGAAAGGCGATCGCGCATTGTTGATTAATTGAGTGATTTTCCATGAAAAAATCCGACGGTATTAACTACCACCGGACACTTATTATTCATTGTGATGCTGGGGCGACCCTAATACTTCTTGCTCTAGTGCAGCAAGTCTTTCTTCAAATATTTGAGTGAACTGTTTGTTTTCGTCTAGCCTTTGTTCAAGTCTGCCACGATGCGCCCCTACATATTCATAGAAAGCCTCTTTTAACAGTTCCAACTGGCTCGCTAGTTTTTTAGTATGGCCTCCTTCTCTGTTAATGGTGGTGGATACATTTTCTCTCTCAGTATTTGTTCCAAAGCTTCGGAACGACTGATTTTCGGTCCCATCCTGTTCTTTTGTTGTTCTATATATTCCAGGACTACAGGGGTCAGAGCTACCGATATTTTCTCTTTGGCTACTCCATGGAAGTTGTTTGCTACTTTTGGCATTGTCCAGCTCTTCTTGTTTTCCTACCATGATACATTAGCCTTGAAAAAATGTTTTCCTACTACGTTGACATTATAGATATCGTTTTGCTACTATGTCAATCATAAGCCAAAGAAAAGGGGGAGGTTAACAGGAGAATCTAACCAACAAAAGCATGAAATAACGACTTCTTAGCCGTTCAAGCTGACTTAAAAATTTCTGAATTACTTAATTTATATCCATCTGCCAGGGGCTTACTTCTTGCCAAGTCAGCCCCTTACCTAGACAAAATGTAAAGGCGACACCAGTTTGACAAACGCCCAGATTTCAAAGAGAGGTATTAATGACTAGAACAGAAATAGATTACTTAATATCCAAAATCAAAGAAGAACTACTGAAAGTCCTTGAAGATGAGATTAGCGTGGATATTTCCGGTCGTTACTTTGCACAAGCGATAGGAGTGTATATCAAACAGGCAATTTACGACAACAAGATTGATTCGCGTCATCTTATAGTTGATATTTACAAAGAATTGGCTGTGGAAATTTGGCAGTCTGAGCAAGACTTAACATCTGAAGAAATCAAAATTCAA
>NZ_CEZPJD010000820.1:0-3510 GCF_983059655.1 Okeania sp. | reverse complement strand
AGTCCAATATCCTGAAGCCTTGGCCGGGAAGGGTAGACAGGTTGACTTACCATTTTTAGTGCCAGCACTATGAGTGTATTTTAGACTATCTAGATTGCTTATGTGTATAAGTAATATCATGTTCGGTTAAATACTTATACTTTGGAGAAAGGAAGGCAGAGGGCAGAAGGCAGAAGGCAGAAGGGAAAGAAAGGTCCAAAGAGATAAGGTTTTTTATAACTGATTATCCGTTAGCGTAGCTCCCCCGGAGGGGGAACACGATATAATATAGAATTACAAACTTTGGGGACTTTATTAATACTGTCTTCAGCTATCTTTGTTTAATGGTTAAATCAAAAGTTCATTTATTTTTTGGATGTCTATTTGGATGTTTAGATATGATTCTCTGTATAAATACATAAATACATTTTCGTACTGAGCTGGTAGAGAAAAAAATTTATAAATTACTATTGTTGAAAATGGAATCTGGGAGTTTCAGCAAAATAACGAAACCTGATTTTATCAAAATTACTCGTAAGGAATTCAAAAAATATATCTTGTCTCATCCAACAGATGATGAAGTAATTAGAGAATTATTTATTAATTGTAGAAATCCTCATCTTCAAGTTTTCCCCTATTCTCAGAATATGTCTTATGAAGAAGTTGAAGCGATGTTTAAATCTAAATTGAATCTAGATCCATAATAGCATGATTGATGAGAAAGATTGTGAAAGATTGCGATCGCTGATTTAATAGCTACTGGCAAAGTGGGAAACTTAGGACGCAACAAATAATAAGCGAGGCGGGTTTTAAGAAGGATTGAGGAGTCAGGAGTCAGGAGTCAGAAGGAGGAAGGAGAACAGAAATCAGGAGATTATTCATTGTTCATTTAAGGAGTCAGGAGTCAGGAGATTGTCTGCATTTTTCAATTGCAGCAATATAAGAATCTAGTAATTTACTTACTTCTTCTAAATGCAGTACCAATTCTGAAGTATTCCCATATTCAAGGTCATTTACCAGAATTAAGTAATATCGCGACTCCTCTAGGGAACCTTGTGCAATATTCAAGAATCGGATTTTATCTGCTAACCCTTTTTTCCGAAAACCTTCTGCTATATTTGCTGGTACTGATACAGATGCTCGTCTTAACTGAGAAATTAATCCGTAGGTTTCTGTCTTAGGAAAGTTACTGCTAAAGCGGTATACCTCTAAAACGAGTTGATGTGCTTTTTGCCAAACTATCAAATCTTGAAAACTTTTAGCAAATTCTCTCTTCATTCTGTCTCCTTGTTTGTCCGGCGTTGGTAATTTGAGGTATGATAAACATGTCCGGATAAGAGCGCGATACAACTCCGTTACCTTTACACTCCCCGAAAAACTTTCTCCTTCTACTCAGGGTTTCTTCTTTTTTCTTCCCTCCTGACTCCTGTCTCCTAAAAAATTAAGATTAATATCATACACTAATTTACCAACGCCGTTTGTCCTTTTATTCCAACTCCTTCTTGCCTATTCTAACTCCTGACTCCTGACTCCTGACTCCTGTCTTCTGACTCCTGACTCCTGACTCCTACAAGAAATTTTTCCCATCCATCAACAGCATCTAAATTAGAAACTACTCCTTTCTGCATCAAAACCACACCATCTGCAAAACCAGTAATTCCATATTCACCAGATTTATAAAGTTCTTCAATTCGAGGTACAATTTTTTCCAGTCGTTGCCGATCGCTCTTAAATGCTACCCGATATCTATTCAACCGCCACAGGTCAACAATAATATATTCTACTTTTTCAACTTCTCTAGCATCATTTCTAAATTGCATTCTGGGAAATCGCAAAATTGCTCGACGACCTGATAAGTGCGGAATAATATAAGTAGTTGCTGCCACGCTAGCATCATCAGGAATTTTCTCTAACAACGGTCGCATTTGACTAACGTGCTGCCATTGCTGATGTGCGGGTACATAAACCCAAGGTTGTACTGAATCTGGTACTAAAAAATAGAAGGTGCGATTAGGATTAGAAGTAAAGGTAAAAAATAGTGACAAGCAAAGACAAATTACCCATAAACGCTGAAACTTTAGTGATGGCAATGATGAATTTTCAACTTCTGATTCTCTCTTTCCCCACCATAAAATTGCACCGTAAAATAATCCAGGTACTACTGTCATTGCGTAGCGAATTGTAATTGACAGTACAGACAAACCTTGAGCAGAAAATAACTTTAGCAAAGGAAATCCTGCTATCATCCAAGAAGCGGGAGCAATAGCAGGCACAAATGCTAATGGCAACCATTGACCTAATAAATATTTGATAGTGCCAAAGAATGGGGTAAAAATTTCTGCAATTAAACGCCAAGGGTTGCTAATCATACCCCAAATAATTTCCAGAGTAGAAGCTTCGTCTCCATCTGCATATTGACCGAATCTTTCCATCATAAATCTCTGGGAAATATCTTCGGAAAATAGGGGCATAATTAGATTTGTCAGAGCTACCATGTAGGCAAAACTGAGAGTACAAATAGCTAAACCTATTCTGGGGTAGCGTTTACTCAAAATTAGATAAAATCCTACTCCAAATAAAACTACTCCCGCATCTTCTCTTACTGCTAAGATTAATATTGCTAAAATCCAAAATATAGACCATCGGCGTTTTTCCATTGCCAATAGTAGACTAAATACAAATATAGGTATCTGACAAATATCATGGAAATTTGCGAGAGTAGGGCCAATTACTGCATTAGCACAATAGAAGCTAATGGCGATCATGGCTGATAAGGGTGGCTGGAGATATTGTCTAGCTAAAATGTATAAAACTAAACCAGCACCAGTAACTAATGTGACTTGTAAAATTGTTAGGGTGACAGGATATGGAAATAGAGCATATATTGGCAACCACAGCAATAGGGCTGGAGTAAAATGTTGGCCTAAGCGGTGATAGTATACTTCTGATACTTGGCCTTGATGAACTACATTTGTGGAAAGAGCAGAAGAGAGAGAACTTTGAAAAAAACGACCATGCGTATTATTCCAAAAGACTTGGTTAAATATACCTTGGTCGTAAGAGGCATAAAAACTATAATAGCGGTGCAGATTAAATAATAGACATATAACAAAGAAGGCGATCGCCGCCACAAGCACCATTCTGAAGGACTGATTTTTTTGCCAGCTAACCAACTTCATCCACTTTTAGCAAGATTCAAAATTTAGAGTTACATTTTTTTACGACTGAGGCGCAAAGTTCTGAGAGTATCCTCAGCAAACCTCCAACTGCTATAGACATTTAGATTGCAGTATACCACTTACCAGAAAATTATCCCTCGCTTGAGTCATTATAACCACTGGTAAGATAGTTATGCGTTCTCATACTATAAAATATCAATTATGTCAAGTAAGTATTAGATAACATAAATATACTCTAGAAGGCTAATTGAAAGTATTAGTGTCACAATATGAAATAGATATTAAATTATCTCAGAAACTAATTTTCTTTTATAGGCCATTAACAAAAAATATAAAATTCATCCAATTAGTT
>NZ_CEZPJD010000819.1:0-3511 GCF_983059655.1 Okeania sp. | reverse complement strand
CAGAGAAACACAGACAAAGAAATTATGATGTGGTTGACTATATGTTGCTCTTAGATCAACGGCAAATCTATATGGATTTAGGGGACCCATATTATAATCTGAATTTTGATATTCAACTTAGCGATTACACTGTTGCTTTGTAGTTGTAAACCTACGTTTTTACCGAAAAAATGGGTCTAAAGCCTCGCCCATAAGCGGGCGACTTTTTAGTTGTTTTTTTTCAATAAATATGTTATTTTAAGTGTTAGTTAAAAAGTCAGATTATGAAAGCTAGATTTAAGTATCGTATATATCCAACAGCGGGACAAAAATACCGATTAGCAAAGCTATTTGGTTGTGTCCGCGTTGTTTGGAATGATAGCCTAGCTTTCTGCCAGAAGAAATACAAGTTAGGAGAAAAGAAACCTGGTAGCTCTGAACTACAAAAACAGTTCATTACTCAAGCTAAAAAGGCTGAAGACAGAGAATGGCTATCAGAAGTTTCTGCTATACCATTGCAGCAATCTTTAAATGATTTAAACCAAGCTTATCAAAACTTTTTTAAATCAACTAGAGGCCAAAGAAAAGGTAAGGCGATCAGACCTCCTAAATTTAAAACTAGAAAGTCAAAGCAAACTGCTAGATTTACAAGAGGAGGTTTTAAAGTTGGTCAGCATAAAGTATATTTAGCTAAGATTGGAAAACTCAAGATAGTTTGGTCTAGAGAGTTACCTGCTCCTCCATCATCAGTAACTATTATTAAAGACTCAGCTAATAGATATTTCTTAAGTTTTGTAGTAGAAACTTGTGCCAAAATATTGCCTCAGATTGATAATTCAGTGGGGATAGACTTAGGCATCAAAACCTTTGCTACATTTAGCGATGGTACAAAGGTTGATGCTCCTAAACCATTGAAAAAGCGGATTAAAAAGTATCGAAAGTTAAGTAAATCATTATCCAAGAAAACTTTAAAGTCTAAACGATATGAAAAAGCTAGATTGAGAGTAGCTAAATTTCATGCCAAAGTAAAAGACATTAGGACAGATTTTCTGCATAAATTATCCACTGAAATAATTTGTGAAAACCAAACAATTGTTTTAGAGGATTTGAATGTATCTGGTATGGTGAAAAACCGTAAATTATCCAGAGCAATATCAGATTTAGGTTGGCGGACATTCCGAATACTTCTAGAAGGTAAAGCAGAAAAATACGGTCGGGATTTGAGAGTAATTAATCGTTGGGAGCCAACCAGCCAAAAATGCAGTTGTTGTGGTTTTCATGGAGGCAAATTAGACCTTCAAGTGAGAGAGTGGGAATGCCTTAACTGTGGTGCTAAACACGATCGCGATACCAACGCAGCGATAAATATATTAGTCGCGGGCGGGCAGTCCGAGACATTAAACGGACGCGGAGGCAAGCGTAAGACTACCGTCAAGGTAGCAGCAGCCTGTGAAACGTCAACCCCCCGAGGAGCTATAGCTCGGTAGGAATCCCCGTGCCTAACAGCCGGGGAGGATGTCAAAAACATGATTTCTTTTATTGCGACTATCGCAATAGTACATTAGATAGCTGAAATTGTAGTTAGTGAAATGAAATAATTTATTGGATGTATAGGAAAGTTTTAAAAATGAAAAAATTATTTTTGAGATAGATATAAATACTTGCAGCTTAAAATCTGTAGCCCAAGACACATGAGTTTTAATATGGTGCGTTAATGAAATGTAACGCACCCTACTGGACTACTGATAAATAAAAGTAGATTTAGAGACAGGGTTTTGTTGACATCCTCCCCGGCCTAAAGGCACGGGGATTCCTACTGAGCCGTAGCTCTTCGGCGGGTTGACGCTTCACAGGGTGCTGCTTCCTTGGCGGTAGTCTGACGCTTCCCTCCACGTCCATTTAGAGTTTCCGAGTGCCCCCCGGCAACTAATAATACTGTAGCATATATTCAATTCACTTGCAAATAAAATAAAAAGTCGCCCTACAAGGGCGAGGCTTTAAACCCAATTTTTCGGTAAATAGTATTTGTGTTGGGTTTCGTTACCGCTCAACCCTACAAATACTGTTTACCAGAAAATAGTTTGCCCCAATTCGTTACGCAGATCAATTACAGGTCTCTCTCGACAGACCCTATCAGGGCAAACATCAAATACATAGACAGCATCACCTTCAGGAGCACAAATTACAGCAAACATTGCATCTTTCCCTGCCATTCGGCCTTCTGCACCAGTTCCTGCTATACGTCTTACTGTTCCTTTTTGTAACTTTCCTGAAGCTTCGTATTCTTTTAATTTCCTTTCTGCTGCTAATTCACATTCTGCTCTTCGTTTAGTGCTAACACGTTGCCAACCAGAACCAGAACCCCAAGCAGGGCGTTCAGCTTTAGCTATCTGAGGGAAAAATGTTGTTAATAATCCCCACATCAGTGTCAAGGTCAAAATTTTTCCAGACTTCATATTACTCTATCTAATTTAACTAATACTTTGTTACAATTTCCTTAGCTTGATATATTTTTTGCAAGCTTATCTAATACAATTCTAATTCGCTCATTTTCATATCTACAAGCCGGAAAAAGACGGATAAAAACGGAGATTTTATTAAGAAAATATAAAAAGGACGGATAAAGAAGGATAATAGCGGATAAGCTATTCAGAAGAATTAATTCTAAAACAATGGACTGGCAAACAGTTTTAAATTCAATTGATGAGTTAGTCTTTCAGCAAACTGGAAAACACCTAAATAATCTACAAATGGCAATTTTGAAAGGTGTTCTGAATAACGAAAAATATAGAGAAATTGCAGAACAATATAAATGTTCTAATGGTCATGTTAAGGATGAAGGATACGAACTCTGGCAAGTTTTATCAGAAATTTTTGGAGAAAAGTTAAATAAGTCAAATTTTATTGCTACAGTCGAACGTTTAGGATTTGCAAATTATCATTCTCGGTTATTTAATCCAGTACAAATTGGCAATCTCAATCTTTGCTCTAATTCCGAAACAGCAGAATTAGAAAATAGTAATGCTGCAAATACTCAATCAAATTACAAAAAGACAACCTCTTGCCAACCCATCGTTGAAAATGTTTTGTACGCAACTAAATTAAATACTGTTTCTAAATTAATCAAACTCGGTTTAACAGCAGAGCAAATTGCTGAAGTGGTAGATTTA
Organism: Okeania sp.; assembly: GCF_983059655.1. Classification (NCBI taxonomy): domain Bacteria; kingdom Bacillati; phylum Cyanobacteriota; class Cyanophyceae; order Oscillatoriales; family Microcoleaceae; genus Okeania; species Okeania sp. The sequence goes on along the minus strand of NZ_CEZPJD010000819.1, from coordinate 362 downwards.
CCATTAAATGAAGTACAACAACTCATGGAGTAAATTTGTCAGTATGATAAGTCAAGGAAGTTTAGCGATCGCCTCTCGTTCATCTAAAATCTTTATATAAGGAACTCTCTCCTGACTTCGGTAGGGAAAACAACAAAAGCTGACGGCTAATATAGCAATCCGTGCAGAGGTTGCGGGTAATCAAAAAGTAGGTAAAAAATTTGAAACTCCCGCCTGTTCCCTGTTCCCTGTTCCCTGTTCCCTAAAAGCAGTAAGATTTTTATACACAAATCAAATAGGATTGCTATAGCTAATTACTATATTGACTTACAATTATTAAAAAATCAGATATTCAAAGATATAGTTTTGATGAAAAATATTTT
>NZ_CEZPJD010000818.1:0-3511 GCF_983059655.1 Okeania sp. | reverse complement strand
AGAGGATTGAATAAAAGGAGAAAATTTATTTTTTTCCCTTTGAAAGAGGAGACTTTAAACATGAATCATTGAATTATTGAATTATTAATTATTCGGTAATTTATTTGATTTTAAATAGTGTTTATTACTAGATTATTCTTCAACAAAACTTAGTGTTTTTTCAGAGTTTTATACTACTAATATAGTAGATTAGAGCTTGAAAATAAATTTCAACCCAAGCTTTATCACACTCATCAAAGATAGTAAAGTATTGTTTGCTAATTGCTGAGTAACAATCGTAGCTTGTTACTAGGTAGTAATTGTACAACGCCAAATATATGATTAGATAAATTTGTAGTCAAAAACTGTTAATTTATGCTAGACTTATAGAATAAATAAATGTAATTCGATGCTTTTTAAAATTGTTAGTATATTTAAAATAATATCATAGAAAAAGTAACAGATAGTTACCAAATTATGGGTCATAAGAATAAAAAATCAAACAAATAAGGTCAATAAAATGGAAGTAAAATCACTATACCATTTATTAGCTCTTGAAACTTTCTTTGAAGAAACAGTAGAGTTAGCAGCAAACATCGCTGAGGCTCCAATTGCATTCATTAGCTTTATGGATTCTAACTATATTTGGTTAAAGTCCCAAATAGGTATCGATCATAAAAAAAATGACTACCTAGACTTTGTCAAAGCTATTCTAAGTACTTCTCCGGATACAGAAACAAAACCACTAATTATATCTAATACACTAGCAAATCGAAGGACAGCAAATCATACTTTAGTAATATCAGAAGCAAAAATTAGATTTTATGCCGGAATTCCCATTAATATCAATGGCAAACAAATTGGTATTTTGTCAGTAATGGACTATGAATCCAGAACGATAACAAATAAATGTCAAAAATCATTAGAAAAACTAAGTATTCATATCAGTACCCAAGTAAAATTACAACATAAACTTTACGACTTTAGTAGAAAATTTATCAAATTACAAGAAATAGCTGACGAAAATCAAGATAAAAAAACACTAAATCTGCTAGAAAGAGCGATCGCAGCCAGTAATAATGGCATAGTAATATCTGATAAGACTCAGCCTGATAACCCCATTATTTACTGTAACTCAACCTTTGAAAAAATTACAGGCTACTCTCGTCAAGAAGTATTAGGAAAAAATTGTAGATTTTTACAAGGAGCTGACACAGATCCAGCAGCACTATCTCAAATTCGCCAAGCGATGAGGTTAGAAACTAAATGCTTAGTTGTCTTAAAAAATTACCGCAAAGATGGTACTCCCTTCTGGAACGAATTAGCAATATCTCCAGTCAGAGACAATGATGGTCGTTTGACAAACTTTATTGGTATCCAAACAGATATTACTGAAAAGAAACAAGCGGAAGAAGCACTGCGAGAAAGTGAAGCACGTTATCGACTCTTAACTAATCATTCTACTGACCTCATTTCTAGGCAAACTATAGAAGGTATATTTTTATTCGCCTCTGCTGCCTGTCGTTATCTGCTGGGATATGAACCAAAAGAGCTAGTGGGGCGTTGTATTTACGATGACTTATTCCACCCAGAAGATAAAAAATTATATGAGCTAAATAATCTAAAACACCTAGAAAACAATACCTTCACTCATCGACTACGGCACAAAAAAGGGCATTATATTTGGTTTGAAACTACTTGTCAAAAAATTAACGACCAACAAACAGGTAAAGTTATAGAATTAGTTGCAGTTTCACGAGACATCACAGAGCGTAAACGTATAGAAGCAGCTTTAATAGAAAGATCGCATTTATCAGCTCTAGAAGCGGAAGTAGGAGTAGCTGTGGGAGAAGGTGGTTCCCTGAGCGAGATCCTTCAACGTTGTACCCAAGCGGTCATTACAGAACTAGATGTAATTTGCTCATGTATATGGACTCTTAACACTCAAACCAGTCAACTAGAGCTACAAGCATTATCTGGTAAAAACTTAGAATTAGAAATCGAATATAGACAAAGACTACTGACTCCGAAAAATCTCTTAACTTCTGAGAACCTAAATTCAAAAATTAAGTCTGACAACGAACAACAAATTCTCACGAATGATTTTACCCTCCTGACTTCAGATAATAGAGTTGTTGGAGTTATATGTATATGGAGCACTCAAGTTCTTGCCGAGTCAGTTAGAAATGTACTCAATTGGATAGCTAATGCGATCGCCACTACTATCGATAAAGTTAGTAGGCAAGAACAACTATTAAACAACCGAGAAGCTTTACTATTTCGCCTCGCTAGCCAAATCAGAGATTCCCTCGACCTCGACAAAATATTGGGAACGGCAGTTACAGAAATTAGAAATCTTTTACAAATTGACCAATGTTTATTCATATGGTGTTTACCCAATCAAATCACTGGCATTGCCGTCACTCATGAAGATTCTAACCCAGAAATATCCGTTCATATACCAGATTATCCCACAGAACAGGTAGAAATTTTATCAGATAAAATTCGTAATCGTGAGATTATACGATTTGATAGTACTGAAAAAATCAATCAACCTCATTTTGAACCAATACAGACATACCTGCAACAATTGACAGTAAAATCTACATTATTGCTGCCATTACAAACTATTTCTGGTCAGCAAGGGGGAGTTATTTGCAACCATTACAGTAGTCCTCGACCTTGGAAAGATAGTGAAGTAGAATTATTGCAAGCAGTAGTAGACCAACTAGCGATCGCCATTGACCAAGCCGAACTTTATGCTCAAACCCGGGCTGCTGCTTTAGCTGCTCAAACTCAAGCTCACCACCTCACTGAAGCTTTACAGAATTTACAGCAAAAAGAAGCTCAGTTAATTCAGCAAGAAAAAATGTCATCACTAGGTCAAATGGTGGCAGGTTTAGCTCATGAAATTAATAATCCTGTGAATTTTATTTATGGCAATCTTACCTATGTTGAAAATTATATGAATAGTATTCTTGAATTATTAAAAATTTATCAAAAGTATTATCCAGATACTATACCAGAAATTGAAGATAAAGTTGAAGATATAGACTTAGAATTTTTAATAGAAGACTTACCAAAAATTCTATCTTCAATGGAAATGGGAACTGAACGTATCCGTCAAATTGTCATATCTTTAAGAAACTTTTCCCGTCATGATGAATCAGACAAGAAAATAGTAGATATCCATGAGGGTATTGATAGCACCTTATTAATTTTAGATCACCGGATTAAATCAAACGGAAAAGATTCTGGAATTGAAATTATTAAAGACTATGGTAAATTACCTAAATTAGAGTGTTATCCCGGGCAACTAAATCAAGTATTTATGAATATTTTTAATAATGCAATTGATGCTCTAGAAAGTCAACAAAAACCAAGACAAATTAAAATTACTACCCAGATTAACTCTGAGTCCGCAGAAGCAGTAAATAATCCAAATGAAAATCAAAATCTATCCATAGCTAATCTCAAATATGCTGTCATATCTATTAAAGATAATGGTCCAGGAATGACAGAAAATACAATT
>NZ_CEZPJD010000817.1:0-3514 GCF_983059655.1 Okeania sp. | reverse complement strand
ACCCTAAACTGCAACGTTATAGTTATTGAAATTTTTGGATGACATAGAATTCGGCGCATAGATAAAATATATGTTCATAATTCTATCTAGACTTCAATCTCCCCTACTGCCCAAACTATATAATAGGTATTCAATTTGATATAAAATTAAGACAATAGCCTTCAACGTTATAACCTAATTCTGCTTTAATTCCATTGGGAAGTTTCATAATTAAAAACTCTTTAATTAGAGCAATTTCTCCTGCGCTAAACCCCACTCAAAACCAACGCAGCATTTTGCCCACCAAACCCAAAACTCAAACATAAAACATTTTCCACCTGACACTGACGACCATACCTAACCAAGTCTAAGTCAAATTCTGCCTCACTTAATCCCACACAGGGAGGTAAAATCTGATGCTCGATCGCCATCAAACAAAATACTGCCCCCAATGCTCCAGATGCTCCCAATGTATGACCTGTTGCTCCCTTTGTCGAACTAACTGCCACTTTCTGAGGAAAAATTTGCTCAATTAAATTAGCTTCATGACGATCGTTTAATTGAGTTGCCGTTCCATGAGCATGAACATAGTCAATATCTTCAGCAGATAAACCGCTTCTTTCCAAACATTGAGCGATCGCTGATATTGCACTTTTGCCACCCAAGTCTGGAGCATTACCATGACTCGCATCATTTGTCAAACCCAAGCCCCGAATTTGACCATAAATTTTAGCCGATCTTTGCCGTGCAAATTCAGCAGACTCCAATACCAAAACAGCAGCTCCTTCCCCCAAAACTAATCCTTCCCGACAGCAGTCAAAAGGATAAGCACCTGTTTGAGCCAAAGCTCCCATTTTTCTAAATCCTGCTATAGTAAGCGGTGTAATAGGAGATTCCACAGCACCCGCGATCGCCTGTTGACATTGACCTGTTTCTATTAACTCCACAGCACGAGCGATCGCCCATATCCCTGTTGCACAAGCAGCCATTGGAGCTAGTACAGCACCCTTTGCTCCTATCTGACTCGCAGCAAAAATAGCAAGTTGATGGGGTAAAAAACCAATAAATGAAGTGTCATCTTTTTCCAGATCGTTTTGCTGACAATCTCCAATAAACTGCTTTTTTGCCAACTTTTCCAGCATTCCTTGATAGCCACGACTAGAACCTATGACTACACCACATTCAGGTAAGGGCAGTGCTAAACCTGAAGATTTGACAGCAGCTTCTACGACTTCCTTGGTTAACTGAGTTAAATTAGCAGGTTGAAAATTTATTAAACCCAAAGGAAGGGGAGGTAATTCTGCAAAAGGTTGATGTAACTCAATAGCAGACTTACCCTCCAACAGTTTTTTCCAACTTCTATCGAGGTTCCCCAAGGCAGAAGTGAGACTGATACCCGTAACTACAACTTCCACAATTAAGTTATCAAAATAATATGGGTCTAAAACCCCGCCTTGATTGGCGAAATATTTTTGGAGCGAAGCTCAAATCCCCTACTTCACCTCCTGGGAGGGGTTAGGGGTGGGTTAACTTCTGACTTCTGACTTCTGACTTCATTAAGATTCGCTGCTATTGGGTATGGTTAGGTTTTCCAAACCTTCAACTACTTTAGCTGACTCAATGCGATCGCCAGCTTCAATTTTATCCACAACTTCTTTCATCCCCTGTGTCACATAACCAAATACGGCATAGTTACCATTCAAGAAAGGCAGGTCGGTTAAAGTAAAATAAAATTGGGATGAAGCAGAATCAGGAAATTGAGAGCGGGCCATTGCTACAGCACCTCTTATATGAGGCAAAACAGGCGACTGCGCAATACCAGCATCTTCTAAAGTGTTACTGTAAACTGGTTCCGAAGCATCTTGAGGTTTAATTTCTAGAGGAATGTAACGTTCGCTAGAGGTTGTGGGGTCTATAAAACCTCCTGTACCTAAATTATTTAAAGAGATATTGAGGTCTTTACTTTGAGGATCGCCACCCTGAACCACAAAAGGTTGAGGTTCGCGCACTACTCGGTGAAATACTAACCCATCATAAACCCCTTTTTCAACTAAATCAATAAAGTTACCTGCTGTGATCGGAGCATTTGCACCATCGACTTCTATGGTAATAGGAGAAGAATTTACAGTCATCACTACTGTTGCTTTACCGTCGAGGCGAGGTAAACTGCTGTATTTAGGAGCTAATGTTGTTTGACTTGATATGGTTGAAACTTCTGTATTAGGAGTAGAGTCTGCAGTACATCCTGTCACTAAAAAAGTTGCGACTATGATTAATGACAATAACAACTGACTGATTTTTCTTTGCATTTTCACTCACAATTCAATGTTGATTTTTTGAGACTCTCATCGTTAAATCAAAAATTATAACGGGAGTCTCTTGTTTGACTAACGCAACGCTACGCATTTCATGCGGACATTTTTAAATGTTCAAACTTACTCAGGAATTACTTCTAACTTCTAATAGTTTCCAACTTTAAAATGTCAAATAATTGTCCGAAACTATGGTCATTATCAAAGTTTTTCCTCGATCAAATCTAACTTTTGACTTCTGACTTATACTATAGCCCTTCCAAAGGAGCTTGAAGAAACTGTGCCAGTTGAGCCGCTTCATTTTCTAGTTTTGACAAGGCCAATGGCTGACCTACACGGGTAAGAGGAATTTGCCGACTATCTTTTAGACGAAGATATATAGCTCTACGAGGATTGAGACCTTCTTTAATATCTACCTTAATAGATTGCACATTTTCTATAGGACAAGTTAATTCTACTTTACGGTTCTTACCGGGAAATCCCCAGCGGAAAATCATCACCTGGCCTTTTTCTTGGTTAAACTCATTGTAGCCACCACCAATGTCCCAAATAATAGTTAACCACAAAAATAGTCCATAGAGTGTACCAAGCACACCATAAAATCCCATAGCTATTCCCTGGGGTAAGAAATTTAGTTGGCTAGGGTCAGCAACAAATAATAGATTAACTTTGAGGTAGCTAGATATCCCTGATAAGAGGAAACCAATCCCTCCCATACTGACAATTACAGCCCAGAAGTAATTACTAAGACGACGAGACCCTATAATTTCTTTACGGAGTAAGCGATCGCCTATCAAAGTTTGAGTAGTCATAAATCCTCATACATATATCTACGATAATTCTCAATTTTAAAATTTTTTAGACCCAAAATATATTATTTTCTAAAATCTAAAGAAAAGCTTAAATTTATTTAAGCTACTGAAAAAGATAATTGCAAAATTTATTAAATATATATATACTTATGTTAACTTGCTTAAGTAAGAAAGCAAACTTTTTAACAAAAACAGCGGGAAGTCCCGCGCTTTCCCGAAAGGGAACATAAAAAAACAGGGGGAGGACATCACCTCTGTATAAACAGCGACTCCTTTGCGAGTTGAAGAATCCCGCAGTGTTGCGTAAGCGCAACGTCGGGAATATGTCAATAAAAGCAAGAGGATATAAAAGTAGTATGACTGTAGCAGTCGGACGCGCCCAAAGTCAACGAGGACCATTTGATGTCCTAG
>NZ_CEZPJD010000816.1:0-3518 GCF_983059655.1 Okeania sp. | reverse complement strand
CCTGTTCCCTGCTATACAATGCGTTAAGTTTTGTTAAAGTATAGAATGTAAACTTCATTAATAATATTAGGTAAAACTTTGTTAGACGAACAGGCGAAGAAAACAATATTGCGTAAGATTCCTCACGGATTATACATCTGTGGTGTTAAAGATGGTGAGGAAGTTAATGGTTTTACGGCCAGTTGGGTAATGCAAGCATCTTTTAAGCCTCCCCTAATTGTTAATTGTGTAAACAAAGATTCAAAATCCCATGCCATGATTAAGGCTAGTGGAGTATTTTCTCTGAGCTTTTTAGCAGCAGGACAAAAAGATTTAGCTCAACAATTTTTCAAGCCTCAACGTCGCGTAGGAAATAAATTTGAGGATATAGAATTTTATCTAGGAGAAACTGGCTGTCCAATTATTTCAGATACTCTTGGTTATGTGGAATGTAAAGTTGTTGGTGCTGTGGAAGAAGGCGACCATACTGTATATGTAGGGGAAGTAATTGCTGCAGGTATACACCGTGAGGGAGACCCTTTATTGTTAGAAAGTACAGGCTGGAATTATGGTGGTTAATTGTCATATGTAGCAATTAGCTTTTTTGTGTTTACTTATCTTAAAACTACTGCTGGGGAGCATAAGGCCAGAAACTTAGTTGGATTAGTTCATCAACTTCTGGTGGCTCTTCTGTTTGAGGACGAGGTAACCTTGGAGACCTCCAATGAATTGATTGAACTTGCAAATTTATTTAATTGAAGAAGAATGTGGTGTTTCTGTCATACAAGAGAAAGAAGAGTTTCAGCAGGGAGTAAAAAGTAGGCGGACAACTGCTATATTTATAGCTTTAACTACTCTTCAAACAATTATTGGTGCAGCTCAATATTGGAAGTCTGAAAACCCAAAATATATTTTTCATATTTATTCAGATACAAATGTACTATTATGCACTCTCGACAATACAAGTCGAGAAGAAGCAGAGAGAGTTACTTCTATAATTGGTTCATGTCCACCAGATGTTACTGAAAATATTGAAATTAGAATATTAGAAAAATAATACTAATGGTTCATGAGTCTGATTATCCGAAAAGAATAGCTTTTGTAGTAGGAGGCGCAACAGGTAATGAATTACTGGGTGTAAAAAGAGATGTTAGTGAAGTTTTTAGTATTCTAACAGATCCAAGTTTAGGCGGTTGTCATCCTACACAGTCTAAAATAATTCCCGAGTGCAATAAAGAAGAGTTTGTATCAAGTATTGACGCAATGTTAGAGTATTGGAATTCATCTGCTCAATTGATTTTTTATTTCTCTGGTCATGGAGAAATGATTCAAAATAAGTATTGCTTTAAGTTTGATGAACAAAAGTATGCTTTTGAAAATTTGTTAACGGATTTAAAGATTTATAAAGTCAATCGCGCAATTATAATTTTAGATTCTTGTTATAGCGGTGGAGCTATGGATAACGGAACTAAAAGTAATGGAGATTCAAGATTTATTAAAGATGATCATATTCCGGAAGGAATAGCTCTGATAGCTTCTTCAAAAAAAACACAAGAAAGTTATGAATTGAAGGATGATTTACAGGGTGTTTTTACACACTTGTTCTGCCAAGGAATTCAGAGTGGATTAAATAACAAACTCACTGACAAGGGATTAATTACTATTCCAGAAATAGTTACATATATAAACAATAAATTATCACAAGAAGATTATTCTTCATTTACTCAAAATGCACTCTATCACATTAATAAATCCGATCAAAATATCTGCATAACTAAAAATATAACAAATAAAACGAAGAAAGAATCTAATAGATATATTCAGAAAGATTTACATAAAGAATATCTATATTTCGATTCCGATTATAAGAGACTAAAAGCACTTTCATCAAAACAACTTAGATTGCTTGTGTTCGAGAAAGAAAGATATATAAAACAATTAGAAAATTGGTTAGATAGAATTATTAATCGCCCTGCTACTAATATAGAAAATTATAATAATCAAGGAAATACAAATATGTCAGAAAAGATGGGAGATAAAATTTATATTAGAGAAAATTATGGTCCAGTTGGTAAGGAGGGAAAAATTCATGGTGCGGTGGGCAACAAAGGAGAAATTTATGGTTTAGCTGGTAGCAAAGGAAAAATTCAAGACTCAAATATTGCTCGCACAATTAACGAAGATAAACAAAAAACTTTAGCTGAAACAGCAGCAGAAATTCAACAACTTCTCAAACAATTAGAACAATCTAATCCTACAGAAACTACGGCAGGCAAAATGGCAGTTGTTGCTCAAGCAATTGAAATTGTTGAAAATCAACCCACATTAAAACAGCGAGTAATAGGGCTATTAAAATCAGTAGGAACTGAAGGATTTAAAGAAGCTCTGAATAATCCAGTTGCTAATCTTTTAGTGGCAGCTTTTCAAGGTTGGATTGAACCATAATTGAAATAAGAATATTAAAAAAATAATACCAATGCTTAATGAGTCTGATTATCCGAAAAGAATAGCTTTTATAGTAGCACCCGTAACAGGTGAAGAACTAGAGGGTGGAAAAAGAGATGTTAGTGAAGTTTTTGGTATTCTAACAGATCAATCTCTAGGCAGGTTTCATCCTAAACAGTCTATAATAATTCCCAATTGCCTTAGTAAAGAACAGCAATAGAAATTGGTTGCCTAATTACTTCTGATGCCTTTGATTATATCGAATGTAAAGTTATTTGGTATTCTAAAGGAAGGCAATCATATTTCATACTTATAGTTAATTATTAATCGAATTATGCCATTAATTAAAGTTCAAACTTCTGTTTCTAAACCTGAAAAAGATAAAATTGACAGCCTCTTAAAAAACCTTTCCTCTGGTATGGCGAAGCATTTTGGTAAACCAGAATCTTATGTAATGACTACTTTTGAATCAGATATTCCCATGACTTTTGCTGGTAGTAGTGATGAACCTATCTGCTATATGGAAATAAAGAGTATTGGTAATATGAACCCTCAGCAAACAAAAAGTATAAGTCAAGATTTTTGTCAACAAATTAATCAGGTTTTAGGCGTACCAAAAAATCGAATTTATATTGAATTTTCTGATGCTAAAGGCTCGATGTGGGGCTGGAATAGTTCCACATTTGGTTGAATTTTCGTAAGTATTTCCTACGAACTGCTGCGCAAACAGCCGTCAGCTATCAGCTATCAGCTATTAACTTAATTACCCTTGAAAAAGGAATCAGATTTTGTTACTAGAAAAGTGGGAGCATCTTGCTCCCGTGCCAGGCATTTCTTCTTCCTTCTTCCTTATTTTTTCTTCCTTCTGTGATAAAACTCCGCCTAAATTAATCAACAAGGCGGAGTAATTAATTAAAGAAATAATACTTATTTTGAATAATTCCTATAGCAAAGAATGGGTTGGTTAGGACTTATGCTGATAATAAACTTTAGAGGTTGTCTGAGAAGTCCCATTTGCTACATCCAAGCCCCCGCGCATCGTAAGCATTTCCTCCGGAATGCTGCGCAAACAGCTATTAGCCATCAGCTATCAG
>NZ_CEZPJD010000815.1:0-3519 GCF_983059655.1 Okeania sp. | reverse complement strand
TTCGTTCTTCTATTTGTCGCATTTGGGCAGCAGTAACTACAAACTTTTCTTTAGTCTTGTTCATTTGTTTGAGTGAGTAGGGATTCAATAATGGATAATGGATAATGGATAATTGATAATTACCTCTCTCTAAAAGCTAAGTAGGTAGGCATAAATAAAGGTCAAAATAAAAAATATGAAAAATAACTTATGACCCAGTCTTTAAGAGGTTTTCACTGCGCGTGAATTTTTATTGCTATTGTACCGATAATTAAGCCCACCTACTTATTCCCGATCAGGAACTCCTGAAAACCTTGTGGGGAACAGGGAAAAAGAATCATAGTAGATAGAAAAAACTACTTAAATTATCAAATTTTAAATGCACCTTAGCAAATCAGAAGTTAGAAGTAATAGGGATTTTACTTTTATTAAGTACACAAAAAATAAGTGGTTTAAATGCACAAAAGCTTAGAAAAGAAGAAAAAGTTGAAGTACCCGAGTAAATTTAAAAATTAATGGTCGGAAATTAAATGTATTTCAATCAACTTTCCGACCGACTTTTAACTTAAGCATTCTGCAGGAAATGCTTACTTTTTAACGACCAAAATAAATAACTACATTAACAAAACCCGAATCTAATAAATAGCGTTGCCACTTTTCTGCTATTTCTTCCTTTTCAAAAGGTCCTACAGCTACATTTTCGGGAATTTCTGTTACCTGAATACCTTGGTCGGGAACTCCTAATAATCGCAATTTATATGTAATTAAAGCTAAATCTGTTGACTGACTAGGAATTAATAAATAATAATTTGGTTTACTATTACTTAGTCCATAAGCAATTGAACGTCTAACTGGAGGATATACACTAGATGCTAAAATTGCAGGCTCTACAGGTTTACCAAAAGCTTTATTTGAATCAAGTTTTTTTAGTTGGGCATTAATTCCTCTCTGTTCCAAATAATCTAATAAGTCTAAAGCGAAAAATAACTGAGAAAAACTTCCTACTTGAATTACAGTGCTGCCTGCAAAAGAGCGCAATACTGCTCTTGGTTCAATTCTTCGCCGAATAATTCCTAACAATAGCCCACTATCTGATTCAATATAGACAACATATCGTAAATTGGGAAATGGATTTACTTCGATGGGGTTAAATATTGGTTCTTGTTGTTGAATTGATGGTCTTACTGTTGATGGAGGTAATACTTCAAAATTTCTGGGAAAGCTGGAATTTTCTGCTATTAACGGTGTCTGTTTTTTTGTATTGTTATTGGAGCTAAAAGTTGTGACTTTGCTTGGCCTTTGATTAGTTGCTATAATTTGAGTTTTAATGACTTTTCCCTGGGCGATAGTTTGGTGATTTATAGCTAAAAATCCTCCTAATATAATTGATAAGAATGAGATTTTTGAAATTCTGTAGTCTAATATTAAAAAAATTTGGTTTAGCATAGTGAGTCGAGCCAATAAATTATGGTTTTTAGTAGACGATAAAACATCGTTTATTACATGAGCGAGACAAGGTAAAATTATATATAGCAATCCTAAATTATCTTTTTATTTTTGGTTTAATACCCCACTGTCTACAGGGTATTGATAATTGGTTTGAGTTGGAGTACACATCTATTTTTTCTTCCTTCTTCCTTCTTCAATCGTGAAAAATTTATGGCTTGCTGTTTGTAATTTCCTATTTACTGTTCCCTAAAAGTCTAATGCCAAATTCATAAGAAAGTGCATAGAATAATATTTTTATCGGAGTTGACTTGAAATTAAGGCAGACAAATTAATAAATTTCATCATTCTTTGCAGTCTCATATATAGCAGTCGAAGGAAAAGTTAGGATAGATCAAAATATTAAAACTAAGACAAAGCAATATTTTCCCTTCTTACCGAATAATTAAGGTGAAAATCCTCTCCTTTAAAGGAGAAAGGAGAAACAAGAAAAAACTTTCCCTTGATTCAATCCTCTTCCTTTTATGGACAGGTAATTATCAATTATCCATTATTGAACTCTTCCTTCTTCAAAAAATCTATAATTAAGATAAATACATATAGTTTTGATTTTATAAACTCAAATTCAATGAATAAAATTATAGTCGGTCTTTCCGGTGGAGTTGATAGTTCCACAACCGCAGCAATACTACATCATCAAGGATATCAAGTTGAGGGTTTAACTCTTTGGTTAATGAAAGGAAAAGGTCAATGTTGTTCCGAAGGAATGGTTGACGCTGCTCATATTTGTGAACAGTTAGGTATTCCCCATCATATTGTGGATAGTCGCGATTTATTTCAAGCAAATATTGTTGATTATTTAGTAACAGGATACAGTGCCGGAATTACTCCACTACCCTGTTCTCAATGCAATAAAGCTGTAAAATTTGGCCCGATGCTGGCTTATGCCCATGAAAAATTAGGTATTGACAAAATTGCCACGGGGCATTACGCACAAATTGATTATGATTCAGAAAGCGATCGCTATCAATTAAAACGTGCTATTGACCGTAATAAAGACCAGTCTTATTTTCTGTACGATCTAACACAAGACTTATTAGCTGGCTCCGTATTTCCTCTAGGGGAAGTTGTCAAAAGTGAAACCCGACGCATTGCAGCAGAATATGGTTTAAAAACTGCTGATAAACCGGAAAGCCAGGATTTATGTCTAGTGGAAGCTAGCGGTTCGATGCGGGCATTTTTGGATAAATATATTACACCCCATCAAGGTGAAATAGTTGACCAAGAAGGGCGGGTGTTAGGACTCCATGATGGTGTCCATCATTATACAATTGGTCAAAGAAAAGGTTTAGGAGTTTCGGCCTCTAATCCTTTATATGTAATCGGTTTAGACCCGGTGATGAATCGGGTAATAGTGGGCGATCGCGACAGTGCATCAAAAATGGAGTCCACTGTGAAGTTAGTTAATTGGGTTTCTATTGTCCCACCAACTATGCCTATACGAGGGGAGGTGCAAGTGAGATATCGTAGTTTACCTGTAGCAGCAAATATTATTCCTTTGGGTATTAATGAGGAGAAACCACAGGATGGTTTTCGAGTTAAGTTAATGTTTGAAGAGGCAGTTTTTGGCATAACTCCTGGGCAAGCTGCTGTTTGGTATGACGGAGATATTTTGTTAGGTGGAGGGATAATTGAAAAGTCAGAATAAATGTTAGTTTGTAGTCTAGGATTTTAGTTGATTATTGAAGCTGAAAATCCTGACTACTAAATTATCTATTAGCAGATTTCTTAAATTTTGCTTTGTGGGAATTTTTTTAAGGGTAAAACTAGAATAAGTATGGGTTACTCTGGAAATTTTTTGACGGTCGGAGGGGAAATTTCAGGAGTAGTCAATTTTCCATCATTGAGTTTCTCAGATTTTGCCGAACTGCCAATTTTTTCAGAAGAGAAAACAAGAGTAAGTATGGATGAGTCTGGAAATTTTTTGATGGTAGAAGGGTAAATTTCAGGAGTAGTCAATTTTCCATCATTGAGTTTCCCAGATTTTGCCGAACTGCCAATTTTTTCAGAAGAGAAAACAAGAGTAAGTATGGA
>NZ_CEZPJD010000814.1:0-3525 GCF_983059655.1 Okeania sp. | reverse complement strand
AAAGATTATCGTGGGGAATAATGTTAATTTCTTGTTGGATTAAACAAAGCTCTAATCACTAAGAAAATACTAATCGTGATAAATCTCGGATAAAACAGTTTTCTTGAGGACTTATTCCACAATCACTACGAACTACACAATCGCATATATAAAAAGCTATATGTTGGTCTCTAAATTGTAGAGGTTGCAATGCCTGACAAGCAAAATGTATAGCAGCTCTAGGATTAGTCCCGACTCCTTGCTCCTTATAAATATTTAACCAACGCTCTAGCATTTGTCCTACTTGCTCTTGTGGAAATCTGAGATGGTGGGAGACTAATTCTACAATTAGACCCTTCTCTTGGTCGCTGGCCTGACCATCTACAAGAGAGGCTAACACCGCTAATTGCACAGTATACTCAACAGTATTAGGATTCATTGTTTTCTCCATGAAAGTAATTATAGTAGTGGTTATTTATCTATAAAAATTCTATCAATAACTAACCAATATCCTTACTATTGAGCCTAAATCAAAGTTGTCAATTTTCAGTTATTTCATTCATCAATATTTGGGAGAAAATTTGCATATAGCAATTAGAAATTATCATAAATTTAAGTCAACTATATTTTCCTATTTGTAGTAAAATTATATGCTAATATGAACATAGAAAATTTATGATGAAATTGAACTATTTTCACAGCAGAAATAATAATGTCAATAAAAGTAAGTCTCAATCATCAACTTATTTATAATTTTGACCGCCCGATTATTCTAGGTCCGCATTTATTAGGCTTACGACCTTCTCCTCATTGTCGTACCCCCATTCAAAATTATTCACTAAAAATTGAACCTCAAGAACATCAAATTACTTGCCAACAAGATATCTACGGTAATTTTATTAACAAAGTAAACTTTCTTCAAAGAACAAATAAACTCAAAATAGAAGTTGACATAATAGCCGAACTAAAACCAATAAATCCCTTTGATTTTCTCCTAGAAAATTATGCAGAAAAATATCCTTTTGCTTATGAAAACAAGCTAAACAAAGAACTAATCCCATTTTTAGAAATCAGTGAATCAGGGGACTTAATCCAGGAATGGATAGAACAAAACCGACAAACAACAACTTACACCACAAACTTTATTCATCTTATTACCCAAAAACTGGCTCAAGATATTACCTATGAAATTCGACTAGAAGCAGGCATTCAAACTTGTGAAGAAACACTCAAGAAAAAAATCGGTTCCTGTCGAGACACAGCCTGGTTATTAGTACAAATATTACGTCACTATGGTTTAGCATCTCGGTTTGTTTCCGGGTATTTAATTCAACTAAAAGAAGATATCCCACCTCTTGACGGCCTCCCTGGCCCAGAATCCGACAATGCAGACCTACACGCTTGGGCCGAGGTTTATTTACCAGGAGCTGGTTGGATTGGTCTAGACCCCACCTCTGGTTTTTTAGCCGCAGAAGGTCACATTCCCCTAGTCTGTACTCCCGAACCCAGTGCAGCAAACCCAGTACGAGGCACTGCCGAACCTTCTGAGTCTCACCTGGAATTTTCCGTTACAGTTTCTCGCTATCAAGAAAAACCCAGAGCAACCAAACCTTATACCGAAACGCAATGGCAAAACATTAACACTCTTGGTCGGGAAGTCGAAGAAAAACTAAGACGTTGGGGTTTGGGGTTAACCACCGGAGGGGAGCCAACCTTCATTTCTATTGATGATTTTGAATCACCCCAATGGCGAGTAGAAGCGTTGGGAGATGACAAACGACGACTTGCGGGAGAGTTGTTAGATCGTCTGGAAAAAAGGTTTGCCAAAAGTGGAGGACTATTGCACTATGGTTTAGGCAAATGGTATCCCGGTGAAGCTTTGCCAAGGTGGGCATTAGGATGTTATTGGCGCAAAGATGGGGTTCCTATTTGGGGCGATCGCTCTCTCATTGCAGAGGATAATCAAGATTATGGTCATACTCGGAAGGAAGCAGAATTTTTCATAGAAACTATTGTCCAACAGTTAGGTGTTAATTCAAGTTGCATCATTCCTGCTTACGAACAAGAAACAGAAACACCTGCGGGTTATGTTTTACCAATTTTGTCAGTGTTGAAAAATGAAAATCTACATTGGAGTAGTTGTCGTTGGCAACTGCCAGAAACTAAATTATATTTGCTCCCTGGTGACTCGCCATTAGGATTTCGTTTACCACTAAGTTCAATTTCTTGGGCAGAAAATTTGGAACCGGAAGCAACTGTTGATATAAACTATCCACCCACAACACCAAATGCTGCCTTTTGTGAAGCTCCAGAAAATTCTATTCGGGTGGCATTAACTACAGAAGCACGACAGGGAAAAGTACATATATTTATTCCACCGATGACTTCTGCTAGGAGTTATCTAGATTTGATTGCTGCCATTGAAGATACGGCAAAGCAAGTGAAAATTCCTGTAATAGTTGAAGGTTACACTCCTCCTGGGAATTCTGGAATAGATGGGTTTCAAGTTACCCCAGATCCAGGAGTGATAGAAGTAAATATTCATCCCGCTGCAAATTGGGATGAGTTGGTGGAAATTACGACAAATTTATATGAAGAGGCGCGTTTGTGTCGTTTGGGAACCGAGAAATATCAGTTAGATGGTCGCCGGATAAGTACTGGTGGAGGGTCACATATTACTATTGGTGGAAAAAGTGTGTCGGAAAGTCCTCTATTACGACGACCAGACTTATTGCGGAGTCTAATTACATATTGGCAACATCATCCTAGCTTATCTTATCTATTTTCTGGTTTATTTGTGGGTCCGACTAGTCAGTCACCCAGAATAGATGAGGCACGACATGAAAGTTTGTATGAGTTGGAAATTGCTTTTCAGGAGTTACAACCAGGAGAGGAAGTTGCACCAGAATTAATAGACCGTTTGTTACGTCATTTATTAGTAGATGTTACGGGAAATACTCACCGCACCGAGTTTTGTATTGATAAATTGTTTCCGGTGGAAAATCCACGTCGTCAATTTGGGTTGTTGGAATTTCGGGGTTTTGCGATGCCTCCTCATGCCAGAATGAGTTTATTGCAAATGTTATTAATTCGGAGTTTGGTGGCATGGTTTTGGGAACAACCTTATCATCGAGATTTAATTCGCTGGGGTACGATGTTGCACGACCGCTTTTTTCTACCTCATTATATCGGGGAAGATTTGCAAAAGGTAATTGAAAATTTACAGTCGGCGGGTTTTGAGTTTGAATTTGAGTGGTTTGCGCCGTTTTTTGAGTTTCGTTTTCCCGTCATTGGGGAAATGGTGCGGAATAGTTTGCAGTTGGAATTACGTTATGCAATGGAACCTTGGCACGTTTTGGGAGAGGAAACAACTGGTGGAGGAACAGCACGTTATGTGGATGATTCGATGGAGCGGATGCAGGTAATATTGCGAGGGGCAATGGGAGATTCGCCAAATCAGGATAGTTTGGGGTCTAGGTATGTAGTTTTGTGCAATGGTCAGCAAATACCGTTGCGGTCTACTGGTGTAGCAGGGGAATATGTAGG
>NZ_CEZPJD010000813.1:0-3525 GCF_983059655.1 Okeania sp. | reverse complement strand
TCTGCTCTGATATCGGCTACTTTTTTGTGGAGTATGGCAAGTTTTTTTACTGCTTTGCGTCTGTTTTTGGAGCCAATAACTTTTTTGCTGACTGCACGTTGATGACGAACTAATCGTTTTTTGGCTTGCCTGTAGGCTTTGACATTGGCAAATTTACTGCCATCAGAACAGGTTGCTAATGTATTTATGCCTATGTCTACACCTATAGTTTCTCCTACTTTTTCTGTTGGACATGGCTCAAAATTGTACTTGAAACTGATGTACCAACTATCTGCTCGTTTGGATATAGTTACGTTTTTTACTGGCACAGAAGGTAAGATTTCGTATGTTTTTACTATTCCTATTCTGGGTAATTTTATGTAGTTCCCTTGAATAATCTTAATACTTCCTTCTAAATAAAAACTGTCTTTTCTTCCTTTTTTCTTAAAAACTGGAAATCCACGGCTCGGAATAGTTAGAAAGTTTTTAAATGCCCTCTCTAAATCTCTTAATGCTTGCTGTGGGGCACATTTAGATACCTCATAGTACCAGGGATTAATTGATTTGACTTCGGCTACTAAACGCTTATGCAGGGTGATGGCGCTTGGGCGTTTTTTAGTTTCTTCGTACTCAGTAATACAAGTTGCTAACCCCCAGTTATAAGCATGACGAGCAACACCTGCGTGTTTGGCAAGTATTGTTTTTTGGTAATTGTTAAGTTTTAACTTAGTTTTAAAGGATTTCATGATTATTGTTTTTGTTGGCACTAAGCGCGCAGTTCTACTGTTTCATATCTAGTTAATAAGTTAGACATAAATCTAGCGTATCACAATAAATGTCTAATTGTGTTTAACTTTGTCCAATTATTTTAATACTGTTGATAGCCCCTTCATGTATGTGATACCTAAGTTAGGTATACTTATAGCAGTTACCTTCTCTTTTTTCTAACAATTTAGTCTAGTAGACGGACAGGCGATCGCTATTTCTGAGGTAAGAGGGTGGTAAAACTTTCCAAAGAATCAATTAAAACAGCAGTTTTAGTTAACTGTTTTAGTTCCTGAATATTATCAATTTCATTAACAGCATCCACAATATTTGTAGGCACATTTTCAAACCTAGTTTCTAACACTGTGATTATTGATTCTTTTGTAGATTTGAGTTCCCCTTTTTCTATACCAATTTCTTCAATACTGGTAATATAAGGCATCTTTTTTTCTTCCTCATAATTATACACTTCTGTTTGAAATTGTCTTTTCAATTCTTCTGGTAAAATCATCATCCAGTCTATTAATCTGAACAACTGAATCACCATTTCTCTACTATAACCCCTCTCATATAGTAACCGCACCAAAGTTAATTTACTTTCCAATCTAATGAGAGGATTTTTTCGAGTTTCCTTACTTTTTAAGTAAGCCATAATAACCACCGCAAAGGGATTATTATTTTCAGCTAATAATTCCCAATTTTTCTCATAGTCTAACAATTTAACTATAGGAAATTTCAATTTTAATTGATAACCCCAACGACTATAACTATATTTTCTTGGTCGCCATTTTTTCTTTTCATCTCCCAACAGAGGTAAACTTACGACTTCTGTATTTTTCAACCGATACTTATTAATTGATAATGGATAATAAACAATGGATAATGAAAAATATCTCTAATTATTAATTATTAATTATCCACTAGCATCTTGAACAATTTGTTGAAATTCTTTATCTAAAGTTTCATTTTCTTGGTGTGCATCAGGAAAAAAGAAAGCCTTAACGAAGTCAGAAGTCAGAAGTCAAAAGTCAAAAATTATTTTTGTAACGGGTATTTGAGTAAACCTCCAAAAATATTTCGCCTTAAAAGGCAAAGTTGTAGTTTCTAAGCTGCCGATCAACTCTGTAATTAAGATTATCTATTTCTGCGGAGCAGCTTCTCGTATCTCCCATTTTATGCCTTGAAAGCTGACCGCTGACCGCTGACTGCTATCTCAAAACAGACTAATATTTAATTCACAGTAACCAATTTCATCTCCAAAATTTTATTAATAGTATCTTCAACAGCTTTATCTGGAGTTGAAGCGCCAGAAGTCACACCTACAACTACCTGACCTTCAGGCAGCCAACCTTCAGATATTTTTATCTCATTTCCTAAAGGTTTATGTTCAATTCTATTCCCAGATAAAATCCTATTAGCACCATCAATATGATAGGAAGGAATGCCATTTTCTATAGCCATTTCCTGTAAATGAGTCGTATTAGAAGAATTAAACCCTCCTATTACTACCATTAAATCTAACTTTTCATCAAATAAACCTGCCATTGCATCTTGCCTTTCTTGAGTAGCGTCACAAATAGTATTAAAATTTTGATAATGTTCATTTAATTTATCTGGTCCGTACTTTTTCATCATTGTTCGTTCCAACAACCTTCCTATTTCTTCAGTCTCAGTTTTCAGCATAGTAGTCTGATTAGCAATACCAATTTGCTGTAAATCTAAATCTGGATCGAAACCTTCAGAATAAGCTAATTTAAACTTATCCATAAACTCATCACGGTTACCACCATTGAGAATATAATTACATACATATTCTGCCTGTGATTTATTCAGAACTATCAAATATTTATCAGCAAAAGAGCTAGTAGCTATAGTTTCTGCATGACTATATTTGCCATGAATAATAGAAGTAAATTTTTTCTTTTTGTGCTTCTCAACACTGTTCCAAACTTTAGAAACCCAAGGGCAAGTAGTATCAACAATTTGGCAATTTTTATCCTTTAATATCTGCATTTCCTGAATACTCGCGCCAAAAGCTGGTAAGATTACAACATCATTATCTCCAACTACAGAAAAATCTTTTTTACCATCAATTAAAGGAATAAATTTAACTTTCATCTCCCTCATATCTTGATTAACAGAAGGATTATGAATTAGTTCATAAGTAATCCAAATTTGTTGGTTAAGAAAATGTTGACGAGTTTCATAAGCTATCGCTACTGACCTTTCAACACCCCAACAAAAACCAAAAGCTTTTGCGAGTTTGATAGTAACATCACCTTTTTGTAGCGTATAGTTATCTTCTCTAATTTGTTGAATTAGGTTACTTTGATAAACAGACTCCATAACTGTGGCGACTTCTTCTGCATGACCAAACCCTTTGCGGTTATAATTCTCAGATTTTTTTAGCGCCCTGGTAAAAGCTTTTGTATCCATAGATTATTTTCAACCTAATGATTAAATTTCTTTCATCTTATAGCAATTAGTAATTATAGCGTTACGGGTAGGGAGTAAGAATTAGGAATGAGAAAGCAAGGAATAATAGAGAATAAAAAATGTTTCTATCGCTAATTAAGCAGACTAAGTAACACTTCAGTTATTAAATAATAAATACATAAAAAATTGATTTTTGCTAACTAGCAGCTCAGTTAATGTTAATTATTCTTATGTTTACTTCTTGCTCTCGGACGTTGCATGCAACGTCCCCACTCCCCTACTTCCCTACTCCCCCACTCCCCTACTCCCCTACTCCCCTACTCCCCTACTCCCCCACTCCCCCAC
>NZ_CEZPJD010000812.1:0-3531 GCF_983059655.1 Okeania sp. | reverse complement strand
TCACCAACAAAGTCGCCGCATTCCCCCCAACATAACCAACTTCTGCCGCAGTTTTTCCCCTGGTCCCCTCCACAACTTCCCGCAACCTACCACAAACATTCTGCTTTTCCTCCTTCCCTTCCCCTAGACGCAACATCGGCAATAACAAATCCAAAACCGCCTTTGTCAACGGCATTTCTCCCAAAGTCGAACGTAAATTTTCCAGACATTCCCGAGAAAAATTCTTCAGAGGAGGAATAGAAATAACCCCTCCCTTAGCATCCACCTCCCGACGGAAATATTCAGACCAAGTACAATTTTCACCCATTGCCTCCAAATTAACATGAGACTGCATCCGCGCCACCTCCACAAAATCATCAACCAATACTCCCAACTCCGCAGCAAACTTATAAGCAACAAAAAATTCCAACATGGAACGATGAGCAGGAGAATAGTCGCCATCCTCATTTCTAATCAATATTGTCTGGCCCATCATGTCATAATGCCAATGATCCAAATCTCTTTGTTCCTGCACCCTTGACTCAAACAAACGCCGAATGCGGTCAGGAAATTCCCGATAATTCAGACTCATCTTGTCATTAGATAACATTTCCCAGGAAAGTTCGCAGAGAAAATAAAGCTTATCTGCAAGAGAAGTAAAAGTCCGCTCTTCCTTAATATCCCCTTGCATTTTA
Source organism: Okeania sp. (assembly GCF_983059655.1). Taxonomy (NCBI): domain Bacteria; kingdom Bacillati; phylum Cyanobacteriota; class Cyanophyceae; order Oscillatoriales; family Microcoleaceae; genus Okeania; species Okeania sp. The sequence continues at coordinate 2,857 of NZ_CEZPJD010000812.1, read as the reverse complement.
TGTGTAACCGCATACAAATATATCCGCGCTAAGTCGATCGCTTTCCCTTTCTCTATCTCTGGCAACGCTGCCAAAATTAACTCACTCATTACCGGGCGTCGCGCTAAGTCTAAAAGTTGGGAATTATTCATCACCTTTTCTACCGTAGAAGGTTCGGTATTGAAAGAAAGTACCTGACGAATTTGCTCATCATTAAATTTTTTCAATTCCAAAACTTCAAATTGTGGCGGTTCCCCAGTCAGGTTAGCAACAGAAGCTTGTAACTCAGCATTCAACAGAGCGCGACCTTCCTGTGCTTCGGGAAAATGTTCGGTGCGACAAGTGAGAATAACCTTCGCCCCCGGTACCACCGTTTGAGCTAACTCCCAAAAATTATTAATCATCTTTTGTCGGTCAACCCTCGCTGCCATTTCGTCAAAACCATCAAAAATTACCAACAATTTACCCATACGGTTGAGTAATTCAAAAGCAGAATAACCGGGTAGAGGAATTTCATGTTGTCGGAAAAAGAACTCAGAAAATAGAGACTCCATATTAACTGCTTTAGCATAGTCGCGCAGCAAAATAATTATCGGCAAACGCGGGCGTTCCACACCTCGTTTTTTAGCATCCAAATATTTTTGTAACTGTTGCCAAGCATAATGAAAAACAAACCAAGTTTTGCCAGTACCAAACTCCCCCAAAACCGAGAGATGCTTTTTCACGGGGTCATCGAGCCATTTATCAATGTAACCATCTATCCAACCATCCGCCGCTTCGTAGTCACTCACTCCTATTTTTTGTTTCGTATCGGGGTCAACTTCCTCCTTCCGACAAGCAAGAGGTACATATTTTTGATCGATACCCCGCTGTTTCACTTGTTTTTCCAGCCATTGAAAATAACGTTCAAAGTCAGCTTCCTGGTCTAAAAGTTCGTCAAAAGTGTAGCAGAACAGATTTTGATTTTCCTCCTTTTCCACCCCATGGCGAGCCGCTTTACTAATACGACGCACAGCTACTAACCAACCCTCATCAGTTTTTTCCTTCGCCACGGACTGACGCAAAGCATTGAGGTCGCAAGTTGCTGCCTCCCCTTCCACACCTCTGACCAGAATGCGGTCATACCCCCGACGTGTCTTAACCTTAATTATCCATTCAAAAAATCTTTTACCGTGAATTTTATCTACAACGTTATAGTTTTCTGCAAATTGATAACCCAGAATTTTAAACCATTCCTTCATCTGTTGAGGTAGGGGAAATTTGTCGCGATCGCTCTGTTTTTTTTCTACCACTCCACGAAAATTTTTGCAGGTAATTTTTTGCCCGAATAAATCTCCCAATATTTTCCATAAATTAGCTGCTTCCTGTCGAATATATCCTTCAACAAAATTAGTTTTTATCGCAATTTCTCCATATTTTTCATTCTCCCAAGCTAGACAAAAAATATTCTTTTGTAAATCGCTCAAACTTTTTCCTTTCTGATTAAGATATTGATTATTGACAAAATTAAAAGCTAGTTCTGAGTTCATAATATTTTGAAAATAGTTTCTTGATTTTTCAACTATTGTTCATTATAAATTATGGAAAAAATCAAATGTCGCCTTTCTTTCAAACTCCTAACTTTTTCTAACTTTTTTAAATAATTGTAGGGAACAGGGGAACGGGTAAGATGACCATTCCACATAATTATTAAAATTACTTTATTTCATAACATTTTCTAACCATTGAAGAGCCGGAAAAAGCTACATTATAAATATCAAGCAAAGCGATTTTTATTTATGAAACTAAACAATTTTTTATATTATTTTTCAGCTAAATATCACAGTTTTTTAGGTAAATATAGCGCTACAAGTTTAGGTTAGGACATTCCTAAATCCACCAAACCCACTCACAGTTTACTTTTGCCTGTTGCCTGTTGCCTGTTGCCTAGCGCGTAGCGCTATATCTCGGCTTCAGCACAACTGAATTTTAACTAAAATATCCTAGTCAATCAAAAAAAAATGACAAATTCTAATAACTATCGCACCAAAATCACTATGCCAATAAACCCAAAAAAAGGAGTAGAAATAGCATTAACGACGACTCGAACAATCATTCTTAGTTTAACCACGACTTTTGCCTTAACTATTTGTAAACCCACAATTACTATTAATATTTGTTGGGGTTGTACCTTAGATTCTGACAATAACAGTATTCCGGAAAATCAAGTAGGAAGAATTATCGATGAAATTGACGAAAATTATTCGGTAATAAATAAGAGCGATCGCCTACTTCAGTTAAGTAGGACTTATATCAAGTCTCATTAAGAATGCCATAATAAATTAGCTATCTTTAGTCATCTTTAGATGACTTCTGCTTTGATCCTAGAAATTTATTTCTTGGCGGATGACATGGTTGCCTTGATATTACTCATGAATGCTATTATTAGGGTGCGTTACGCTACCGCTAACACACCCTACTGGACTGACTTTTCCCTGTTGCCTGTTGCCTGTTGCCTGCTATAATTTTAATATTTTCGGGTATTTTGTATTATCAGAAGAGCGCACAAAATCAGCAATATTTTCTGGACCAGACTCTTGTAAATTTTTCAATAATTCGGTACTTTCTGTCAGTAACTTATCGACATCAATCTCAAAATAACTAGGTAAATAATAATTCAATTTCCTAATACCTTCCCCCAACAACATAACAGCACCACGCCAATTTTCATTACCCGCATGATAAAGTCCAACTGCTATTTGTAAAACCCCTTGATAAAAAGTACGTTCCGGTTCACCAGCTTCCATCCATAAAGCCTCCAGAGTGTCATGGCATTTATAGAATTCTTGTTGATTAAACTCAGCTATTCCTTGCCAAAACTCTTGAGGAATTTGTTCTT
>NZ_CEZPJD010000811.1:0-3549 GCF_983059655.1 Okeania sp. | reverse complement strand
AAACCGATACTGATTATTTGACCAATACAGATTGTTATTTTTGTGGGTCAGAAAACTTTTATAGCGCGTAGCGCTAGGCAACAGGCAAAAGTAAACTTTAAGTGGGTTTGGTGGACTTAGTAGCGCGTCTAGACTAAAATTGTGGATAAAACCCAACGCTACTATCCCCCCCAACCCCCCTTGGAAAGGGGGGGAGAGGTCTATATTTTCTAAAATTTACCCACATTTTCAAGCTAGATGAGCTATTAGAGATGTCCTAACCTAAATTTGTAGCGCCATAACAAAGCAGAGAATAGAAGTTTTGGAAAAGGGGTATTCTACATCGGGTTATAGTAGGAGAGTAAATTAACAATGAAAATTAAATGGTATAGCATTACGCAAATAGGTTAGGGCAATTATAGACGCTCAAACTTAGTCAGGGATTACTTCTAACTTCTAACTTCTGACTTGCGCGTAGCGCTATAGTCCTGCTTGAATAGTAGATGAGGATAAACAGTGCTGCTTTATGGGAGCAAGATACTCCCACTGTTTCCTTGACCAAAATAATTACAATGCACCAACACTAATTAGATAAACAGAAACTGATGGACCAAAAGCAGAAACCAACTTACACAGTTATAACTTTTTCTCCAGTGCAGGATTTTATCGTAAAATCCCGAAAGCTTCGAGATTTATATGGCAGTTCATATATTTTGTCGCTGTTGTCTTGGGTTATTTGTCAGGCAGCGGCAAAACTCAAACAAGATGATGAAACAGTCGTCGTTTCTCCTGCTCTTCTGAATATTACCCAAGGAATGCCAAATCAAATTATATTAAAAGGAGATTTCTCTGAAGCAGACATAGAACAGATTAAAACATTTTTTGAGCAAGTTTGGGCATTGGTGGCGAATAGTTGTCGCGAATGGGTTGAAGAAAATACTTGGCAGAAATTAGATGGAAAAGTAGTTAAATGGGAATTTCATTGGGATAGAAATTGGCGACTTTGGAAAAACCATGCTTGGGAATTTTTCTGGGCAAAAGGAGAAGCAAATGATAGTATTAGTGATGTACGAGAAAAGATTAATCAAGTCAAAAATCAGCGTGACTGGACAGGAATTAACTGGCAGGGAGAAAGTTCAACTCTTTCTGGTGCAGATGCGATCGCTTATCCTGGTTTAGGAAAATTTCCTGTTAGTGCCAAAAAAGTAATGATTTTAACCCTATCTCTCTTGGTAAAAAGCGAATTGTATAGTTTTGCGTTACTACTCCTACAAATCTGGGAAATTGGTCATTATCAATACAATTATAAAGAAGAGACAAAAAAAATTCAGGATTTTTATTCTAATCTTAGTTATGTATTAGGAGAATCATTTATTGACGAACGAGAACAACTTAGCATCCCTGAATTGATAAAACGCCTAGTAACTAATCAGTCAATTGTAAAAAAAATAGATTCAAAGTTACACGACGATTCGTTCAAGTTAAAAATATCAGAAATTACACAACTTGCTGATGACCTTCGCCCAGAAAGTTTTAAAGATTTGAACCGCCATGAAAATGAATATTGGACTGGTTGGTTTCAAGGAGACGGCGATGGAGCAGGTAAATATTTTAAAAGTTTAACAAAACTAGGGGCACAAAACGAGAAGGAACTTACTAATAGATTTAGTGAAGAAATGCGGAACTGGGGAAAAGAATTAATCAAGCAACAAGAAAATAAACTACCCGGTAAAGGTAGAATGATTTATGCAGGAGGTGATGATTTTTTAGGAGTTCTTTATGAAGAAAAGAAACAAATTCAACCACTGGATTGTTTGCAATGGTTTTATACTTTTAAATCAAGCATTTGGCATTGGCCTGAAGAGAAAAAAATTACGCCTAGTGTGGGATTTGTTTGGGCAGGTTCTCAAGTACCACAAAGAGATGTTTTACAACATTGTCATGAAGCCGAACAATCTGCCAAGAAAAAAGGGCGCGATCGCATAGCTTTTAGGATATTATTTAATAGTGGAAATTATTTAGAATGGGTGTGTCCTTGGTGGATATTAGATGAAATAGAAATCAAAGATTTTGAAACAGAAATAGAGAAATTATTGCCTCAAATTTCCACTCCCAAGCAAAACCTAATTAAAAGCTATAAAAGCCGAAGCGATGATGATAATTGGACTCATTTTTATCGAGATGTAGCCTTGTTAGAATCCCGTCATGCTTTCGACGGTGAAAGAATAATTATTGATGAAAAACCAGTAAATAACCCAAAAATTGACATAGCTTTGAATTTGATAGAAATTTATTTTGGTAAAGAATGGTACAACATTATTGCCCATCCACAAAACTGGTTTAATCGCTATGATAAAGATGATATTCAAATCTTTACTGGCATCTTAGGAGACCCTAAAAGTTTTGACTCCGAATCTGATAATGATTTAATAGATAAAGTTGTTAAAAATTCAAATGATACTTATCAAATAAGACAAGCTTTTAATGATTGGGTGATTAATTTAGCCAAAGTCGGATTTCGTTTAACGGAGGAGAAAAAATAATGACTGAAGAGCAAGATAAAAACGAAAAAGTAGAGTTCCAATACCTGGTTATTATTGAACCTTTAGGCTTTCTTTATGGCAGTGCCGGAAGGTTTTTATCCCCAGAAAATTTAGTGGGACGTTCTGGAACAAGTTTTCCTCCCAGTTCGGCAACTCTTTCAGGAATTTTTGCCGCTCATCTTGGTAATAAAGCAGTTCAAGACTTATATCTATCCGGACCTTTTTGGGGAAATACAAAGGAGGTATCAACAGAGCAAAATTTTTACGTTCCTACACCTTTAACTTATTTGATAAAAAATGGAAATTTTCAACATAAATTAATTTGGTATTCTCAAAAAGAAGGTTGGTTTGATGAGGAGAAAAAATCCCCTACGGATAAATTTGACAAGGGAACTTGGATAGCAATTTCAGATTGGCAAAATCCTAAAGAAGTCAAAAAAGCACCTTGGAAATTTTCTCCCCATCTCCATCCTAAACTAGACAAAAATCAACGACGAGTAGTAACTGATGAAACTAAGGAAGAAGGCAGTTTATTCTTAGAAAATGCTGTAGAAATGGACCCCGATACTTGTTTAGTTTACCTCTCTACTCACGAACTAGATTCAGGTTGGTATCGGTTTGGAGGTGAAGGTCATTTAGTTGATATTAAATGTGTTGAATTAAATCAAAAACACAAAAATTTATTGAATCAACCAGTAGGAAAACAGTTTGCTCTTATTACCCCTGCTGTTTGGGGTTCAAACCGTCTTTCCTATCGACAACCTATCCTTTTAGATAATGGAGAAAATGGCGATCGCCAAGAAAACAAAGAAAACACCCACAAAAATGCTTGGTCTGTCGAAACTTTCTATACTGCTCGCCCCCATACATTCCGATATCGAATGGGAAATCGTGAAAATCATCAATCAAATCAACCAAAACGTCTATCCAGAGGACGTTATGCTGTACCTGCGGGAACTGTTTATGTGTTGGAAAAACCACTGGATAAGTGTTGGCAAAATTGGGATGAAAATTGGTTTCCCAAAGA
>NZ_CEZPJD010000810.1:0-3560 GCF_983059655.1 Okeania sp. | reverse complement strand
GCTTTTGGGTTGCCCATACTAACTGTAGTCTATCCATGTGAAAAGCGCTATAAGGTAAAAACATTACTTTATAGAACTCGTTTGAGATCTATATAATTATGGTAGTAAAGTCTTTTCATGCATCAATGAGTGAGGAAAAATCTGAAAAAGGAGTGTTGAATTTTTTGTATTATCTATCCCCACATCTTCCCTCTTCACTTTTTCCCTCTTAATCTCCTGTCTCCTGACTCCTAGCTAAAAAAACTTGATATTTATCAAGATACGATCGGGGGTTCTATAAAGGTTTGACCTTATTTTTAACCTGTTTTTTCCTAAAGCCCAGCTAACCCTTCTGCCTTACCTTCACAATAAATCTCTCTTCTAAACCGAATTTGATATTAGCCCTCAGAAGCCTTCAAAATACTAACCAATTCTGAAATCTCTGTAATGGATTTTATTGCTGTATCTGCCACTAAATTATGAGCATTGGTAGTAGGATGTACGTCATCAAAGAATAAAAAATCATCGGGATTAATTGCTTCAGAAGCTAAGAAACTATCCGTGACATTTACAAAGCCAAAATCAGTAGGGTTAGCAATAATATCATCAATTGTAGTCCTAAAATCAGGGTTAATAATATTAATATTTGGGTCTTGCTCTAATATTTGGGAAGCTGCTTCTAACCCACTATTGTGACTTCCACTTAAGAAGTTTAATCCCTGTTGTAGCTCCGGGGGTAAACTCTGTGCGAATGGAGTCAAAGCTAGATTGGGTAAGTTTGGCAACATAAAATTTCTGGCTCCAATGCTGGCTAGCTTATTTACTGCCACTGACAAATTACCCACACTTGACTGCACACCTTGGGTGCTACCACCTAAATAATCATTTGCACCGGCCCACACCACATACAAAGCATCAGGGTCAGTTTCTGGAGTATCTGCAATAAAATTGTCAATTTGTGTTTGCAGTCCAGCTAAAAGTGGGGGAGTACTTTCTGGCAATAGATTATTGGTATCATTCACAAATCCTGTAGTGGCTCCATTCACTGCAAAATTGAGACTGGGGTTAGATGTTAATTCTAATTGTGGTGCAAGAGTTTCTATCCATAGAGGGCCGTTGCTAATGCGACCTTCAAAATAGGGTGGACTGGGTGGCAATAGACCGCCAGTAGCGACAAAAGCATTGCCTGTATCAGACAAACTATCGCCAAACACATAGATATCGCTGAATAACAAACGTGGCAACCGTCCTTCAAATTGACCAGTATTGAGAAAGTGTTCTGTTGCTGTGAGTGGGGTAGTTACTAATGCTTCAGCAACATCTGGGTAACGGTCTAGATAAAAACTAGTATCCAATAAGGTACTAGGGTCGCGTTGTTCAAATTGACCAAAATTGATAAAGTGTTCTATGGGTGTCAAAACATTTTGTTCTACAGCAGCAGCAACCTCAGGGTTAGTAGCAAGATAGAAATCAGTATTGAAAATAGGATTGGGGTCGCGACTTTCAAATTGACCAAACCTAATAAAATGGAAAAAGCCATCACTTACAGTACCATTGGCGACTGCTTCAGCTACTCCTGGGTAGGTTTCTAGATAAAATTGTTCATCAAATAGTTCGTTGATAGTTAATGCCATTTCAGTTATCAGTTATCAGTTATCAGTACCTCTGCAATAAGGAGGCTTGAAATACGGATTTTTTTTAACTTAGTCAATCCTATCCGTTTTCAGGGAGAGGTAATCTTTAAATGATTCATGATTAAATTTGATGTGGATATAGAAAGTTAGCATTAAAGCGTATATATAGCAATCAGGAATAAGTTGTGAGAATTGAGGTGTTCCTTAAAAGTGTAGAATATAGCAATTATTATATTCATATGATACGTTTTTTTTCTCTTCCCTGTTCCCTGTTCCCAGCTCCGGTGTTCCCTGTTCCATAAAAATTTCCAATATCTCACAACTCAAATCATATTGCTATATAAGTAGTCAGCTTTTTAGTATTTATGAGTAGGCTTGAGAAAGTTTATCCCAAATTTTCTTAGGGAATATTGTTAATAAGAATATGGATTATCACATCAGATAACCCATCCTAAATACCATAAACAAACTTATTTATGTACTTACCGAATAATTAATAATTAATAATTAATAATTAAATAATTCAGCTTTATTAGCCTCTCCTTTCAAGGGGAAAATAAAGAAATAATATTTCCTTATGTTCAATCCTCTCGGTTTTAGCTAGATGTAATTATCCATTATCCATTATCCATTATCCATTGTCAATTAATGAATTTCTTCTTCCTGCAACTACTAATTAGAGGTCAAAAGCACAAAATCAGTTACTTTATCTCCATTGTAAGTCCGCCAATGTTCTGATACTTGAAAAAACTGTTCATTATTTGGAATTTGATTTACAATTCTGAAAATTTCTGAAGTATAATTTTCTTCTTGGCAAGGTTGATTTTTTCTGAGGCTAGCAACTAAGTTTTCCATAAATTTATACCCATCACAAAAGGCATTTGGTGGACAACCCATTTCTCCTTCACTATAAGCTTTTCCAGCAATAGAAATTATGTTGTGATAAAAAGAATATGAGTCCATTTTATCTATATATCTGTGTAATTTCAAAGGTGATGGTGCTATTAAGTAAACATCTTCACAGTCGGGTTCACAATACATCAATTCATCCCAACTTTTATAAGATTGTAGAGTTTCTCCTGACTCTAATTCATAACCTAAAGCAAATTGCATTTCATCTAATAATTCTGTTTCCCAATCTTTTTGAGATATTCGTTCAAGCCAATGATGAATAGTATTATATAGTTCCATTTCTGATAGGAAAAGCAAAGCTTTTTTTACTGCTTCGGTGTGTAGTTGAGTTTTTATTTTCATGACGTTACCTCCTATTTGATATAGTGAATAGACTTTGATTGAATTTCTTTTAGTTAGCTTTTATGAAGGATACCTCCTTCAAAATTAACTATAAATATTTGGCAGTATTTTACTTCTATAAGAAGCAGAAGATGATTATTTTAATTTCCTCTATTAACAGATTTATCCTTTGAAGATTATTCCTATAATACTGAGGAATATCATTTTCTTTCAGTCTGTTATTTCTGTTACTCTCTAGTTGTCACAGAATAACTACTGGTATTGTCGATCCCAATCGGTAAATCCATACACCTAGGTAGGAATTTCTTGTGGGTTAGAAAATTAAATAAGCAATTATACTCTTAGCACACTTTTTAATACTCCTCCGCTGGGAAGGCCCTTTACGACTTTGTATTGTAATATTAGCCTTGATTGGAGAATATTTATCTGCCAAAACTTTTACTATAGTATATAAACAAATTTTTGTAAATCAAAATTTTGGCAGTGTGTATTGATTTTTGATTTTATTTTTTGACCAAAAAATCAGGTCTCGCCCTTTCAAGGAGATGAAAAAAAAATCAACTTCAATATTTCAAGCCTCTGACTTTAGGCAGAGGTACTGATAACTGATAACTGAAATGACCTAGCTGGAATATGAAATATAGCAATGTGCGCTGGCTTGCTTTACAAATTTCAGGAACTGTCCAATAGCTA
>NZ_CEZPJD010000809.1:0-3563 GCF_983059655.1 Okeania sp. | reverse complement strand
TTAGTTCTAAGCCTAGTCAAGGTCTGTAGGCGAGTTTTGACTCTCGCTACCAGATTTCCGATCTGAGAAATCAAAACTAAAAAAGCTACCAGATGTGACTTTAGCCCCTAATTGTAGCAACAATTGAGAATCCCCGCGCTTTTAAGTGCGGGGATTAGGTCAATCTTCCTTCATCCCCATCCTAATTCTAAAATATGGAATTTTTCATCTATACAATCTATGTAGTAATACTTACTACTGTGCTTCTTCTTGTCTTTGACCATTACGGAATACTCCTGGAAATCTCTTTCCTTCAGCATCTATAATAATCCCAACACCATGAGGTATTCCTCCTCTTAATTCTCCTTCATAACGAATTCCATTAGGATATGTACAACTTCCTTTGCCATCTAGTTCTGAATTATAAAAATCTCCTTGACACCGTATACCATCGGCGCGAGTAAACACTCCTGGGCCAAAAGGAGAACCAGCAAAAAAATCTCCCTCATAACGATCGCCATTGGCATAAATAAATTGACCTTGACCAGTAGGCTGACTACTAATCACATTACTAGAGAGATTCTCCACTAAATTAAATTCACCAACAAAGCGATCGCCATTAGCGAAAATAATTGTACCTGACCTAATCTGTCCATTTTGGAATACTCCTGTAACTCTGGAATCATCAGAGAATATAAAAGTACCCTGTCCATTAAATAGACCATTCCGAAACTGTCCTTCGTAGCGATTACGATTCAAATAGACATATACGCCACTTCCTTCTGGTCTTCCATTGACAAAATCTCCAGCATAATTATCTCCATTGGAATAATTGCATTTCACTCTGCCAGTAGGAGGGTTACCTTCACAAAAAGGTGCTTCTGTTTCTTCTTGTGCCATTAAGGACTGAGGATACCACATCAAAATTGTGTATCCCAGGCAGGAACCTGTTAAGATTGCTATTTTTAATTGTTTTATTGATAGCAGCATGGCCTATATCAAGCCCTATTTATTAATTTAAAGAGTTTCTATTATTTCTTGATTCCATTATATACAGTTGCATAGAACTGTGGAAATTGATTCTAATTTTACTCCAGAGTATCTTGAGATACTTTGCTTATTACTGTTTTACTTCACATCAGATTATATATACAAGCTTTTTTATTCAGTCTTTAGAAGTTCTTTAGATAGATACATCATTTTTATTGAATTTAAACTTTTTACTTTTTATTTTATTGGAAATTTTCTACAATTTTTCATACTTTTAATTGATCGAGCTTTTTCAAAAAACTTCCGAATAAAACAGTATACAACTGCATTGTAAATTATGAGGTCTTTTAATATTGACAGAGCCAAGTAAGTAGATAGAGTATAAAAAATTAGGACAATTTACTTTTTATTACTCCTCAATTTTTGCTTGGCTTCCTACCTCTTTTTGAACTTCTACACCACTTTGCTCAAACACGACAACTGGATCGGCTCCTTTCTTAAACTCCACCCGCTTTACTAATACCTTCCCATTAGCTAGCCGCTGTCCAATTTTCACATATCTACTTGTAGGTTCTGTAGGAACCTTGACAATGATTTGCTTTTGATGTCCCACTTGCACAACTCCACTAACTTCTATACCGTCAGCGATACTAGTATCCGGTGGCGGTGGTGGTGGTGGCGGTGGTGGTGGTGGCGGTGGTGGTGGCGGTGGAAAACCTGGCCCTCGCCACTGAGGAGGGGGGGTTGACTCTCTTGGCAGTTCTGGTATAAATGGTACTTGTTGAGTAGATGAATTCGGCAACTCTGGAGGTTTTGGTGGAGGTGGTGGCTCTTGAGATTGTGATTTTTGTGTAGTACCTGGGGGATGAGTAGCAACAGTTGTATTATTATTTTTTCCTGACTGAGTATTGTTTCCTGATGCTGCTTGTCTGTTTGTATTTTTCTGTGGCCTACTATTAGGTGCTTGCCTTGATGGAGAGGAAGACTGAGCTGAACTTGAATTTTGTTGTTGACCAACTTGATTTGAGTCTGCCCCCTGATTTCTTCTGGTTGCAATTGACTCTGGTTGTCTCCAAGAGGAAGGGGATTTAGTTTCTGGTAGAGTTGGAATATTTGGTACTTGTTGACTATCTAATTCAGGAAGTTGGGTAGATACAGAATCTCCTGTTTGATTAGATCTCCGACTTGGTACTGGAATAGCTGGTAAATTTGAGAAGGGGTCTCTGGTATCTGGAATGCTTGAAATAGAAGTAGGTGTTTGAGTTTGAACTTCTTGTTGGAGGGATTTTGTTCTTTCATTCGGGTCTGTAGACCTAATTAAATCTTGTGCTGTATCTGACTTTTGGGGAACATCTGGAGATGGAAAAGGTTCGTCAACAGCGATAATTGGAGAAGGAGCTTCAGGAGGGTCTATGGGAGTAGGAGAAGCTTCTGGTGTATTGGCAGTAGAACTGTTTCCTCTGTTAAAAAATGGTAGAGATTCACATCCACTGATCCAAACCGATAATAACCCTGCTCCTAATATTAGTAAAAATTTACGCATTGCTTGTTCTGAAAAGCCTAATATTGTCAAGGGTAGCAAAAATTCAGCAAAATAATACTATGTTTGCGATAAAATTAACAACCATGTTCTACAAATGGGTTTGTATTTTGTTCAAATGGCGAGGTATTAGGTAATGGTCTTCTTCGTCTTTGTTGAGCAACAATTAGACTATCATCGCTAGGCACTATTCTTCTAACATTTTGTCGCCAAGTAGTGGGTGCTGTAGTTTCAGGAAGAGTAGGTAGACCTGGTAATTGTTGGCCTTGTATTTCTGGCAATTGGGCTACGGAAGATTCTTCTGGCGATAACTCTGGTACTGGTATTTCAGGAACAACAGAAAATGGGTCTCTACCTGTGGGAACAGATATTGTTTCGGAAGGTTGAATTGTACTATCTTCTTCATTTCCTAAGTTTTGCTGTAAAACTTTTTCTCTTTCTTCTGGATCGGTAGATTGGATCAAGTTAGCAACTGTATTGGACTTTTCTGGAAATTCTGCTGATGGAATAGTCGATTGTGATTGTGAATCAGAAGATGGAGCATCTGGAACTTGAGCTAGGATTTGGTTAGAAAAACTGGTAAAATCTGATAATGCCATTAGTTGCGTATCTTCATCATTAAACGCTACAGATTCACCTCTAAATATCCAGAAGGCTGATATTCCTATGCTGACGAAATATAAGAATTTTTTGTTCATTTGAAATTTTGTTGATCTTAATAAATTTTACAATAGTTAAAGGTTATTTAAGAAGGAAGAAGGCAGAAGGGAAAATTCATTGGAATAGTCAACTATCGGCTACTTCATTTCTTATAACCCCAAGCAATTTTAAGAACCGTAAGTGATGGTGGAATGATTAAACCAACAAAACAAGTGATAATACCATTACTAGTACTTCAAGTACCACGTTTTTAAGTTTTTTGGTTGGACATCAATAACTATAGCGTTTTGAGCTGGGATATGGAGACTAAGTGCTATGAACAAAGGTATGGATGGAATAGTCATTTCAGTTATCAGTTATCAGTTATCAGTTATCAGTTATCAGTACCTCTGCA
>NZ_CEZPJD010000808.1:0-3571 GCF_983059655.1 Okeania sp. | reverse complement strand
AATGATTCTTATGTGGTAGACAACTCAGAAGATACCGTCACAGAAGTAGCTAATGCAGGTAATGATACTGTCAACTCCTCCATAACTTACACTCTAGGAGATAACTTAGAAAATCTGAATCTCACAGGCAACGACGCCATTAACGGTACAGGTAATAGCCTAGGCAATAACATCACAGGCAATAGAGCAAATAATCGTGTTAATGGTAACGATGGCAATGACACTATCAATTCAGGTGTTGGTAACGATACTGTTAATGGCGGTAGTGGTGCAGACCAAATTATTGGTGGTAGAGGCAAAGATTTGCTCCGTGGTAACGACGGCAATGACACTATCAAGGGTAGGCGTGGGTCCGATATCTTACTCGGTGGCAATGGCGACGATGTTTTAAACGGTGGTATTGGTCGCGATCGCCTCAATGGAGGTGCAGGCAACGATACTCTCACAGGTGGAGCTAGCATTGACCGCTTTATTTTCAACACTAACCAAGAGTTTGAAACCTCCGCAATAGGTATAGATGTAATCACAGATTTTGATGTACAACGAGACTTGATTTTATTAAACAAAAAAACATTCACTGCTTTAGATAGTAATGCTGGTGAAGGCTTCAGTGTTGATACAGATTTTGCCATAGTTGAAAGTGATGAAGCTGTTACCACTAATAGTGCTTTTATTGTTTATAATTCTGCCAATGGTGCATTATTTTATAATGCTAATGGTAGTGAATCTGGTTTAGGAGATGGCGCTCAATTTGCCGTTTTGAATAATGATATTTCTCTAGAGGCGAATAATTTTCAAATTAGGTAGTAAAATTAATTTGCTAAATATTTGCTACAAAATAAGTAACTAATTAGGGCTTGCTGAATAAATCTAAAAGTTTTTGTAGATAAAGGTTTTAGGCTTTTTAGGTCTGGAAAAAGTACCTATTTTTTAGCTCTAATCGCTCAAAAAGTTAGTATTTTGGGCAAGATATGGGAAGAAAATCAAGTGAAGATTCTTCTGACTATCTCTTCTATAATTCCCATTCATCCTGACTTCTAGATTCTGGATTCTGGCTCCTACCCTTACCACTTGTACTTTTTCAGCAAACCCTAATTGATATCAGGAATTAGGATTATAGCAATTCCCATACTTATGAGGTACAAAATTTTATGCTTGAGGGAACAGGGAACAGGGAATAAAAAGACAAAAAGATAACTGTACCTCACGACTTTGGGAAACGCTATATCACCCAATTCCAAATGATTAATTTAAGCAGTAACTGAAGTAGTTAATGTTGACATTTCATTTTGTTTAATCCATTCAAAAACTCGATTCAATGCCCACCAAATATCGGGATCTTGAGCATTAATTTGACAAGATTTACTACTAATATGAGCCACATGGCCACCATAACGAGTTAACATTAAATCAATAGCAGAATTACTGTCACAAGCAGTTTTTAAATCTGCTCCAAGTGTTGGGTCAAACATTGGGTCATCTTCAGCATAAATAATTAATGTTCGTTTTTTTAAATGAGGCAAAAAATATAGAGGACTTGTTGCTTGATAGTAAGCTTCTACTGATGAAAATCCTAACCTTTCAATAGTAAATTCTTCATCAAACTTCCAAATAGAATCTGCTCGTTCGATTGCCTCTGGATCGATAAAATCTGGATGATGTTCGTGAATTAACCAAACTAATTTTTTGAGATTTTTAGTAATTCCTTTATCCAAGTTTTTTCCTAAAGGAGAACTATCTAAATAAGATAGAGAACGTTGAGATTCTAGACTGGGACAAATAACTGCACAACCACCAATATCTGTTTCTGCTAATCCTAACCCTGGAGCCAAACTTTCTGCTAATTTTGCACCCCAAAGAGCTAGTTGTCCTCCCAAAGAATATGCAGTAAACCAGAAATTAGACGGGCAACCCATTGCTTTTGCTTGAGCAGCAATATGAACAAAATCTTGCCCTTCATAAATACCATCTGAAGTTAGAGTTGGTGATAGTAATGCTGTCTTGCCGTGGGCACGCCAATCAAATAAAATAACGGCATAACCTTGAGCATAAGCTTTGCGTCCTAATAGTTGTAAGAACCATTGATTATCTAACTCTCCTGTAATTCCATAAGTCCCAATAATTGTACCTTTCGGGTTTTCTGGAATAGCCATCCAGCCAAAAATTGGCACATCATCTGCTCCAATAAAAATTGTATCTTGGTAAGAAGGCTTCGGAAATGTAGTAGTGTCTTCCCAAAAACGGGGTATCCAAAAGGCTGCATAAAGAGTCATTGCTAGACCATTTTTCAGGAACCACGGAGGAGTATAAGAAGGATAACCCATAGATAAATTTTAATCTGATAAAACTTAAATTTGTTAATCAGATAGTATATCAGTTGGAGATGAAATTTTATAATCCAGAATTTTTCGGTCAATAACTGGTCTTTTTCAGTTATCAGTTATCAGTTATCAGTTATCAGTACCTTATATTGAATTAGAAGGCTACGAAAAACCGATATTTATAGGTAATTTAACCACCATTTACCTCGATGTTTTTTCTTATACTTAGCAAACCAGTCACAGATAATGTATAAAAGGAAGGTTATTAACAACCAAATTAGATAAACAATTGGTAAATTATACCCAAATGCTTGTGGTTTCCAATTGATGCCTACTTGGGAGAAAGTAAAAGGTTCTATACCATATCTAGAAAAGGCAAATAAAATAGCGGTTAGATGAATTAAGTAAATGTGGATAACATAGAAAAATAATGATTGCTGACCTAATATAATTAATGGTTTAAAATAACGTATTTTGGTTTTTTCCAGCCAATAAAGTAATAATATTGATATACCAAGTGTAATTAGTAAATATAGTAGAGAAGGCGGATATTTATGACAATCGATAAAAGATAGTAAAGTATAAAAAAAGTTAGACTGAATTGACCAAGGATTGGGGTCGCCATAAATATTAGTTGCTCGGATAATAATAAAGGCAACTATCATACTTAAACCAATTTTTCTTAATAGCTGAAGTCGCCGCTCTTTTTCCATTTCAAATAGTGTTCCGAAAACATAACCTAATGCCATTACTCCGATCCAAGGAATGATAGGATAGAGGATAAATAAGCGAAACCCAGAAATTGGTTCAATCATTGTGCGTTCGTGAAGTATTGCCCACAACCAACCAATATTTCCTAATTGCTCTGCTTGTACATTATCAAAAAGATTATGTCCGACTATCAGCAAGATTGCGATGATCGCAATTATTCGAGTAGGAAAATAAATTATTGCTGCTAAGAAAATCATCGAACAACCGATCGCCCACAATACTCCGGCGGCAGAGAAAGTTAAATTCAGGTCAAACCTCCAGCTAAAACGTACTACTGTTAAGTCTAGAAATACTAACCACAGTCCTCGGAGCAACAAAAACTGAGAAAGTTGTTGTTTGGTTTTGCCACGTTTGAGAGAGAGATAAGCTCCTATTCCTGCTAGAAAAATGAATGTGGGGGCACAAAGATGGGTTATCCAGCGTGTTAGAAATAGAGGAATGTTTGACTGGGTAAGGTCTAAAGGGTTAAAGTCGGCATT
>NZ_CEZPJD010000807.1:0-3571 GCF_983059655.1 Okeania sp. | reverse complement strand
AATTTTGTGGTCTACTCAAATGAAAAGCGCTGTAAATGATATTGCTTTCTTATCATCGGTGGCGATCGCCCATTGTCTATGAAAGGCGATCGCGCAAGTTAGTGCCTCACCATCATCAAGATTATTGGTCAGATAATTCACAAATGTTTCGGCCTCTGCGTCTGAGTCAAAGTCTACAGTTTTAATTATCTCCTGGTTAATGGCTTTCTCAAACTGAATAGCACTTTTATCCCCTTCATTTTTCAAACGTTGGAGAATTTGTAATTCTTCTTCCAGTACAACTTGAGTCACTGCAACTTGAGCTGGAATAGCCTTCAAAATCTCCATCAGATGACCCGATGCCCAAAAATTCAGGATACAACAAGCGTCAAGAAGAAGGTGGGAACGATCAATTTTCATCATTTGATTTAACCTCCCTCATTCCTGCACTTCGCGTAAATTTATATCAGTAGCTTTCTCCATTATTCCACTGGAATATTCTCGCAATATGTTGGCAATACGACGAGCTTCTAGTCGATCAACATTGAGAAAATCTGCAAAGCGACCTTCCGTAATTAGACCTTGGTCTAGTGCTTCAATAGCCAGATGTTGATAATGAACTGGTGTCATATCGGTACGTTGGGGAATTGCTTCTAAACCAAGTTCCTCCTGTACCTTTCTCACTTTTAAGCCACGGTCTCGCAATCTCTCCCAAGTTCCAGAAGGCAGAAGTTCCATTTCTTCTAACCGATAAGTTAGAGCTTCCACAGACACACCGTAATAATGAGCTAGAGTAAATAAATTAGTCGGTGTAAACTTTTGATTTTTATTTTCACGGCACATATCATTAAACCGCTTTAGTAAACCACTCGTTGGCATCAGGAAATACTTTGGGAAAGCTTCAGCAAGTCGCTCACTTTCCGGCATCCTTTTGTATTGCCCCTCAATTAAGTCAACTACAGACTTACGTCGGTGAGCTAGAAAATGTAGATATCCATGTGCTAGAGACCAACGTCTTCGTTCTTCTGGATGATTAGCATTAATTGCCATACACCCGCCAAGCTTTTCATCGTAAGTATAGACCTCCGAATATTTTGATGGCATTTTCAAGTAAAAAATACGAAGTCCGACACTCTGCTCCAAGGTATGCCTGAGTAAAGGTATTGGTCCGTCCCCAACTCCTAGTCGTTGACGTTCTTCAACTGCAATAGCTTCGGCAGTACGCTCTATTGGCATCTTACTCACCTCATACTCACGAGGATAGTTTTGTGGAAGTGGTGCATTCATAATCTCCTCAAGTTCTAGGTAATACCTACACAACTCTTCCCATTGCTCAATTACAGATTCAATCTGAGATTTTTGTACTTCATTTTGCCGATAAGTTGCCCGGAACTGCACCTTAAAAGGTTGAACCACTGGGCGATCGCGCACAAAATCACTGACGGATATTCCGTAAGTACGGGCAAGTTTGATTAGTTCGGTTGCCTTCAGACGGCGTTCTCCTTTTTCAATAGCAACCACTGTAGTCCTTGCAGTATTAATGACTTTTGCTGCCGACTCTTGAGTCATACCGCATTTATTACGAGCTTGTTGGAGGAGTTCTCCTAACTTTCGTAGATCGATGTGGTCAAGGACATTGTTAGTCATGGTATTGTCTCTCAACTTTATGTAATGAAAATCTTTTGAATGTCTGATATATGTCTATCCAAGAAATCACTTTCTATTCTAGATTTTACCATATTCCATTCAGAAATATCAGTTTGATATAGTTTGAGTAGAAGATTTTGCATATCAGCAGGAGATAGATTTTCTGTTTCAGCAGTGCGGTCTACTATATCGTCTAATATTGGAAATTCTCTAGTCAGAGTTTCCCACTGAATATGGATTTTATTAGAGGTAGTGAGTAGGTCGTGGAAAGTACGAACCTGGGCAACCATATTGCGAAAATATAAGGTTGGGTCTGCTTTAGGGCGTTTTCCATGAGGCACTACATAGCGAGTTTTATCTTCTATTTTGAAGCAGCAAGAGATTGCTTTCTCAAAATGCAAGAGGAACAGTACCCACACTGAATTGGTTGCTGACGTTTACGGTGTGGACTATCACACTAACATCTAATTTTTATAAAATTTTCAGCAAAAAATAATTTAACCGAGACTCAAACTGCTTAAATATAATATGTAAAGTTCTATCTAAGAGGTAAATTATGAATGCAAAGGATATTGCCGGATTAATACATCCTGCATTGGCAGTTGTAGTGGTTTTCCCAATTATTGGTATAGTGCTAAACTTCGCTTGGCAAGCTCGTCAACGAAGGCTACAAACTGCTGATAAAGGTAAAAGTAAAATTCCTCCAATGGTAGGACCGGAACATCGAAAAATTGGTAATTGGTTAACTGGTTCCGTTGTTGGAATAACTTTAGTTGCTATTGCTTATTCGATTTATTTCAAGGGTATTTTTAAAGACTTTAAAAGTGAAAATATGACCCTAGCAATATTAATAGTAACTATCTTTATTGTTACAGTTGCTTCTCTGGTATTTCTTTATCAAGCTAAAACTAAATTATGGCGAGGAATATTTGCTACTTTAACCGGAGCAGGTATCGTAATTTTAGGTTTTCAAGATGGTGTTTATCGACGCGATTTTGAGTGGCAGGTTTCTCACTTTTATTATGGTTTAATCGCTTCAATGTTGATGATTTTTTCTTTGGCTATTGTGCCGGAAATATATAAAGATAGAACTCACAAATGGCGCAAAATTCATACTGCTTTGAACTGTTTGGCAATTCTAGTATTTTTAGGACAAGGAATCACAGGAAGTCGGGATTTGTTAGAAATTTCTCTGAGTTGGCAAGAAAAACATTTATATAAATGTGATTGGCAAAATCAAGTTTGTCCAGATGCACAATCTCAAACTTTATCTCCAGAAATAATTGTTGCTTCTATTTCTAATTATCCAACTTTAGCTCAGACAAATAAGGTTTTAGCTTTTGGAGAATTTGTAACTATTACTCCGGGGGAAGATACGGAAGGTACAGCAGAAATTATTCAATCAGGTAGTAAAACTCAAGTGCGGTTAGCGGACAATTTTTCTGCTATTGAAGGTCCGGCAGTAAAATTGTTATTACATAAAGAAAATAGTCCGGGAAGTTATACAGCAGAAAATTATGTGCGTTTGGGAGATTTAAAAAGTTTTACAGGAGAACAAATTTATGACATTCCAGAAGGAATAAATTGGCAAGATTATCCAAATGTTGTGGTCTGGTGTGAAAAATTTGATGTCACTTTCGGGTCAGCAAAACTTAAATGACATCATGTCCGGTTGAACAGTTATAAATAGGGTTTGCGCTTCACTAGTCTTTTTGTTAGGGTAGGGAGTAGGCAGTAGTTAAGAGTTAGGATGAACGGGAAGTTGTAGAAAAGGTAGTCATTCATCATTACCCCAAATCCTTACTTTTTCCCCTTCATCCACCTAAAAGCTGCTATCTTTTCAGTTCTTAAAATTATTCAAACCCACATATGTTAATACTTTGATATTTACAGGACTTACGCAAAGACACTATATATAGCGTATGTCAAATAGAGCGATCGCTAC
>NZ_CEZPJD010000806.1:0-3575 GCF_983059655.1 Okeania sp. | reverse complement strand
CATGGACAATTGCATCTTGATTTCCGGCCAAGCGATTCACAATTGTGGACTTTCCTACATTTGGTCTGCCAATAATAGCTACTATAGGTAGGGACATAGTTAATTTTAATTAGTTTAGCTAAATATAATTTATTCAAACTTTTATTATAGCAAGATTTTTTTTGAATAATATTTTATATCATGTCTTTTTAATTAGACATCTCCAGAAAAGAGGGAATAGGAAATAGGGGGAAATAACTGATAATTTCTGTGGGATAATTGATTTTATTTTTGATTTTTACTAGATGTCTATTAGTGGTGAAAAAAAATCATCTTCTCACTTCAACGGCAAATCTCTTTTCCTTCTTCCTGCTCCCTACTCCCTACTCCCTACTCCCTTTATCTAATATGAATACACCAAGTCATGCCATTATTAATCTAGCTCTTCTTGCTAAACCACAATTACCACAAGCTAATCTTGCTATTGTCATAGGTGGAGTTTTACCAGATATTCCGATATTTATTTTCTACTTTTGGGCAAAATTTATTGTCCGGTTACCAGAAGCAAAAATTTGGTCAGAAGCCTATTATCAACCATTAATACAAAATCTTGTTGCTACTTTTCATTCTATTCCTTTAGCAATAATTTTATTACTAATTTCTTACTATTTTGGCTGGCAAATTATGCAAGTTATTTGTATTAGTTTGGTGTTTCATTCTCTGGGTGATTTACCAGTACATAATAATGATGCTCATAGACATTTTTTTCCTTTAAGTAATTATCGATTTATTAGTCCTATTTCTTATTGGGACCCGAAACATTATGGAGCAATTGTTGCCTTAATAGAAATTTTACTGGTATTCTTAGCAACTTTGCGGGTATTTCCTAGTATTAACTCTGAAATAGGAAAAGTATTGATAGTTCTAGTTAATATTTTTTATTGTAGTGGCTATGTTTATTTTTATCTTCGTTCTTAAATTTGTAAGTATTTCCTACGGAATACTGCGTAAACAGCCGTCAGCTATCAGCTATTGCTTTTAGTCTAGGATAAAAGCTTTATTAATTGTTTTAATAGAAAAGTTGCCTCTCTTGTCCTTAAAGCCAGTTGTCAGCTATTAGCTATCAGCTATCAGCTATTAGAAATTTACAATAATAAAAAATAAAATAAATTATCGCACAGAAATTATCAATTATTTCCCCCTATTCCGTACTCCCTACCCCCTCTTTTCTAGAGATGTCTATTAATTCTGGGTCCGCGTAAAAGCAACCTTTGAAATTTAAAAAGAATAAAAGAATTACTGTCATGGGTCCCAGGACAAAACCTGAATTGCTGATAGCTGATAGCTGATAGCTGATAGCTTACAAATTAAGAACGTCGGATATTAAAACAACACCACTCTCCCCGTTTCCAAAGAGTGGCCACAACCCAACCATTTTCTTCCAAAGTATCAGCAATTGATTTAGATTGTTCTAATAAAATCCCACTCAAAACACCCCAAGTTGTAGGTTTAGCGATCGCTTCCAGATGGGGAATTATATCAATAATTACTTCAGCTAAAATATTGCAAACTATACCATCTACCGGACCAGAAGCTAACTTAATTAAATGCTCAATATCTCCATGTTCAACAATTAATTTTTCAGCCGTTATATCATTTAATTTCCGATTACCAATAGTGGATCTAACTGCTAGTGGGTCAATATCAACTGCATATATCTGACGTACTCCTAATAATGCTGCCCCAATGGACAAAATACCACTACCACAACCAATATCAGCAATAATAGCTTCTGGATTAGGTTCCAACCCCAAGCGCATTTCCAATGACTCCAAACATAACTCCGTAGTAGGATGAGTTCCTGTGCCAAAAGCCGCTCCTGGATCTAAACGAAGGATAATTCTATCTATATTTTCTGGTAAATCTAGCCAAGCAGGATGAATGAGAAAGCGATCGCCAATTTCTTGAGGTTGCCAATATTGTTTCCAACTACTTGCCCAGTCTTCTTCCTCCATTAAATCCCAATCTACTGATGGAATTTGTAAATTCATACTTATGGCATCCTGATGTAAGTTTATAGCCAAAGCTGACAAGTCCAACATTTGGACCTGTTCTTCTGGTATATAGGCCCATATTAAACACTGATTATCTTTGACCTGACTCGCAGTACCCCGGCAACCAAAAGTATCTAGACGCCAAGTAATGACCTCCTCCAGATTTAGGTGACACAATACTCTAATTTCCCACCAGTTATATGCCATAAAAATAGAATTTAGAATTTAAAATGTAGAATTTAGAATTATTAGAATTTAAAATGTAGAATTTAGAATTAAAGGTAATTGAAATTTAACTTTAGATTGAGACAAAGCTTTCTTGCTATGAGGGAATTTAAGACGAAAAAACGTCTCATTTTTAAGTTTAACTACCATAATTGAAATTTAAAATTTAGAATTCAGAAGAATTAAAGGTAAATTTACCAATTCTGAATTCTGATATTAAAGATAAATTTACCAACTCTAAATTCTAAATTCTAAATTCTAAATTCTACAGAGCAACTGTATAAGCATCCCTAATTCCTGGTTCTTTGGTAATTTCAGTTAATATTTCTTCTGGCAATGGGTCATCAATACTTAATACCATCACCGCATCACCCCGGACAATTTTACGACCCACCTGCATACTAGCAATATTCACATTAAAACTACCCAAGAGCGAACCAATTTTACCAATAATTCCCGGCATATCTCGGTGTAGAGTTAATAACATATAGGGACTTGGGGGGACATTAATCGGAAATCCATCAATATTAGTAATCCGAATCTCATCCTCTCCAAGTAAAGCACCTCTAACAGTATGGTTGCCCAGAGAACCCTTTGCTTCCAAATACAACGAACCAGTATAGTCCCGGACTGAAGCATCCCTAGTTTCCACTACTCGAATACCTCTTTCCTTAGCTTCAATTGAAGCGTTTACATAGTTTACGCGCTCTCGCAAAGCTTGGGACAGTAGACCTTTAAGAGCTGCCACCACCACAGGTTGACTATCTTCATTGGCCAAATCTCCTTGAAGACAAACATCAAGAAAATCAATTCTTCCACCTGCTAATTGACTAACTAAATTACCAAGAGTTTCAGCTAATAACAAATAAGGCTTCAGTTTTTCCAAAGTTTCTGGATAAATACCAGGAATATTCACCGCCGATCTAGCAGGCAAACCCAACAAAACATCCCGAATTTGTTCTGCAACATCTATTGCCACATTCACCTGAGCTTCAGCAGTAGAAGCACCCAAGTGAGGAGTCATCACAATCTTTTGATCCAAATCTCGTAGTGCAGACTCACTCTCTAGAGGTTCATTTTCATACACATCCAGAGCAGCTCCAGCAATTTTTCCCTCTTTTAAAGCTTCACTCAATGCCGCTTCATCAATAATCCCACCTCTAGCACAATTAATAATACGAGCAGTGGGCCTCATTTTGGCAAAAGTTTCAGCATTAATTGAGTGATAAGTTTCATTAGTTTTGGGTATGTGGAGAGTAATGTAGTCCGACTCTTGGATCAATAAATCCATATCTACCAAATTACAACCCAATTGGT
>NZ_CEZPJD010000805.1:0-3576 GCF_983059655.1 Okeania sp. | reverse complement strand
TGTAAAGATCGTTAAGTTGATTTGACTTTGCAGGTGATGATATGGATAGGACTGTTGCTACAGTCAATACTGCCAAAAATATTTGTTTCATTCTCAATAACTAAATTTTCTGATTTTACTGTAGCGATAGTAACAGAAATATTATTAGAAAAATACTAGTCATCTATAGCTATAATTTTTTCTAATATTTTAATTTAGACTACAATTGCTATACTTATAAACTAAGTGACTATATGTATAGCAGAAGAAAGAAGGAAGAAGAAAGAAGGAAGAAGGAAAAGTCTTACGTTGTCTGAGTTTTAAACTTTTGAACTGTCCTAACCTTTCCTTCGACTGCTATAATTTTTTTGCAAAAAGATACCACAGTATAGAAAAGGAATGAGGTACGCCTAATTTTAAGGCAGAAGCCAGAAGTCAAAAGCTAAGAAGATTAAATACTCAAAAAGTTAGCATTTTGAGAGGATTATGGTAGAACAATCAAGGTACTATTCTTCTGACTATTTCTTCTATAATTCCCATTTCTCCTGACTTCACCGATTCTGGCTCCTACCTTTACCAAAAAACTTTATGAGCGCAAACCCTAATTAAAGTCTTATTCCCGATATTTTCTATGAGGGGTTTAAGATCCTACTGTCAATGAGAGTG
Source organism: Okeania sp. (assembly GCF_983059655.1). Lineage (NCBI taxonomy): Bacteria > Bacillati > Cyanobacteriota > Cyanophyceae > Oscillatoriales > Microcoleaceae > Okeania > Okeania sp. The sequence continues at coordinate 2,931 of NZ_CEZPJD010000805.1, read as the reverse complement.
CTTAAAATTACTCGGGTTTATGAGACACGGAGTAGGGTGTTGAAGACTATCCCCATTTTTCCCTTCTGCCTCCTGCCTTCTGCCTTCTTCATGGCCTATGACTGCGACGAATTTTAGTAATTTGGTCTGCCATGTCCAAAATTGCTTCTGGCATATCTGGACCTGTCAAAATTACATCTACATTACCAGGACGTTTTTCTAGAAATTCTATCACTTCAATATCTGGAATTAAGCCAAAATTAATTGCTACGCTTAACTCATCAAGAACTACTAACTCATACTTTCCTTCATCTACAATCTTTTGAGTATAGCTCCACAACTCTAGTAGTGAATTTTTCTGACTTTCATCTACATCCGGCGTATCAATACAACCACGAAGACCACAACGAACCCAATCAAGATTTTGCCCTAGTTGCATTGGATGCTCATGTCCCTGGTGAATTCCTCCTTTGAGAAACTGTACAATCAACACAGGAGTTCCTTGGCCAGCTATCCTCAAAGCTTGAGCCATAACATCAGTAAAGAAATTGCGCTGACCGCTGGTAAATACTTGCACCAGACCAGGAACAGTGTATGGTAGATCGCTAGGAATATTTAGAGAAGGGGTTTGTAGTTGTGCAACCATTATGAGAATTAAAATTTAGAAATCTATTTTTGGTAATATACTGAATTTTTCCAGTTTGTAAGCTGGACTGAAACATTGCCCAAGGACAATACTTGTTTTACAATATATAGTGCTTTTTGTGATTCTACTACAAATTTAACACTATATGTATGTCCAATTAAAGGAAATAGTTCAATAATGGATAATGGATAATTGATAATTGATAATGGATAATTGATAATTGATAATTGATAATTACCTCTTCCTTTTAGGGCTATCCCTTATAAGGAACTCCTAAAACCCTATAATTTTAGGAATGCTAATACATTATGGATTATGACTAAAGATACCAGATGGGTTATATATAGCGCTTTGCGCAGCTCATTTGGCAGTAGGCAATAGCGGTCGGACCCCGCGCCGCCGACAGCTCGCTTGCGGAATGCTGACCAAGAGAGGCAGTAGGGGGGGATAAAAAGCTGATGATATAAAACTTTTAGCTATTGGACAGTTCCTGAAATTTGTAAAGCAAGCCAGCACACATTGCTATATCTATTAGACCTCTCCGGAAAAGAGGGAGTAGGGAGTAGGGGAAAAGAATTCATGATTTATGCGTATGGGATTGATTTAATTTTTGATTATCACCAGATGTCTATTATTCTGAATTTTTGATAGATCAATTAATGCTTCTATATACATGTATAAAATAATCGAGTGATTAATTAAGTTGAGAGACTGTGAGACTAATAATATTAGGTGGTCCAGGTGCCGGGAAAGGAACTCAAGCACAATGGTTATGTAATCATTTACAAATTCCTTTAATTTCTATTGGCGATTTACTCAGAGAGGCGATCGCTTTTCAAACAAAATTAGGCCAGATGGCGCAGCTTTATGTAGAAAAGGGGGAGTTAGTACCAGACCAAACAATGATCCAGTTTGTTCGTCAACGACTTTTACAGTCTGATGTTAGCCAGGGTTGGTTAATTGACGGTTATCCGAGAACTGCTTTTCAGGCGGAAGAACTAAATTTTTTATTAGATGATTTAGGGCAAAAGCTAAACTGGGCAATTTATTTACAGGTATCTGAGGAGATACTTATGAATCGATGTCTACAGCGATCGCGTGCTGATGATGACCCAGAAATTGTGCGACGTCGGGTAGAATTATTCTATGAGCGTACTATTCCTATTTTGGAATATTATGAATATCGTCAAAGATTACTCACTATTGATGGGGAACAACAAGTTACCCAAGTCCAACAAGAAATATTACAACAACTTAATTCTCAGTAGTTTATTAATTAATCAATTTTTAAGATATCTATGTCTTGGCAACGTCCTGATGGTAGACAACCAGATAAATTACGTCCTATCAGTTTTGAGTTAGATTATACTAAATTTGCCACAAGTTCTGTTTTAACTAAGTGTGGCGATACAAAGGTACTTTGCACTGCCACCATCCAACCAGGAGTACCTAAATTTTTGGTAGATACGGGAAAGGGTTGGTTAACTGCAGAATATAGAATGTTACCTGGTGCAACTCCCCAACGCCAACAACGAGAATTTATGAAACTTTCTGGGCGCACTCAAGAAATTCAAAGATTAATCGGACGTAGTCTGAGAGCATCCCTGGATCTGAATTTATTAGGGGAACGCACTATTATAGTAGATACTGATGTTTTGCAAGCAGATGCGGGTACTCGTACTACTTCTATTACTGGGGGGTTTGTGGCAGTGGCAAATGCTATTAACAAGTTGATGGAGCAGGGAGAGTTGGAGCGATCGCCTATTTTGCATCAAGTTGCTGCTGTTTCAGTGGGGTTATTGGAGGGGAAAGAATTTTTGGATTTGAATTACACTGAAGATGTAGCTGCAGAAATTGATTTTAATGTGGTGATGAATGATAAACCTGCTTTAATTGAAGTTCAGGGAACAGCAGAAGCAGGTAGCTTTAGTCGTACTCAACTTAATCAAATTTTAGATTTAGCAGAAGCAGGAATTCAAGAGCTATTTGTAGCTCAACGTCAAGTTATATCATATCCAGTTTAATATCAAATTGATAAATGTTTGCTACAAATAGTTGGGGTATTTCTTAGAATTTCCTACGGAATGCTCCGCAAACAGAATTCAGAATCCAGGAGTCGTATTAGAATAGATTTAATACCATTTTTGATGTTGTAAATTATTTTTTTCGTCAAATAGACTTTCTGTATAAAGACTTTTTCTGGTGCTTATTATTCGTAACATTCTTTTTTCATGCATGGTATAACGAAGTCATATCATGTCCGGTAGCATCGGTATTGTATAGAGAAGGTAAGGAAGAAGGAAGAA
>NZ_CEZPJD010000804.1:0-3583 GCF_983059655.1 Okeania sp. | reverse complement strand
GCAAGGGGTCGGACCCCGCACCGCCGATAGGCGCAAGGGAACGCTGACCAAGAGAGGGAACGCCGACCAAGAGAGGGAATGCTGACCAAGAGAGGGAACGCTGACCAAGAGAGGGAACGCCGACCAAGAGAGGGAATGCTGACCAAGAGAGGGAACGCGCACCAAGAGAAAAAGAGAATTTACGACCTGAAAACTGGTATGAAATCTATTAATTCTGACTCCTGAATTCTGGATTCTGGATTCTAAGAAATACCATAGCTATTTGTAGCAAACATTTATCAAATTGTTATAACACCATAAGTTGATTTTAGGTGCATCTCAATATTTGCGAAAATACTTTTTTCCTATTCCCTATTCCCCAAAAGTTAAAATTTTTTTGCTTTATTCAAAATTGAGATGCACCCTTAATTTTCAGCTTGAGCTAATTTTTAAATAGGGTTTGCTGATTAAATTTTAAATAATTACCAGATAAAGGTTTTAGCCTTTTTAGGTATTGAAAAAGTACATAGTTTTCAGCTCTTCATGCTCAAAAAGTTAGCATTTTTAGAAGAGTTGAGAAAAAAATTATCCCCTACTACTCTACTCCCCTACTCCCCCGCTTCCCTACTCCTTAAAAAAAGACTTATTCAGCAAACCTTAAATATTTTTTCGTTCGTACCTAATTAAATTAAATCCTTCATTTTCCAATGGAGGCTGAAAATATTTAGTAATAGCATCAAACTCTTCTTCTGAAGTAAATGGCGCTCCATTCAGTTTATCTTTACTTCTTTCTTTTAGTTGATGCTTACAAATTTCATCACTCGCATCAATAAAGTGAAGAATATGTGACACATTTACCTGTTCAAAAATAGCACGAAACCACTTACGTTGAGCTGGGGTATTCCCGGGAAAATCTAGCACTACAGATATACCATGAGAAAGTAGTAACTTAATATGCTCTGACATTATATTTTTCAGACGACTCGAATATTTTATATACCCAGGAATATCAGTTATTTCTTCTGGATAAAGTTGAGAAAGCCAATTGTCTTCTCCTAACAGAATAGCATTGTGTTTCTCTGATAAATGTTTTGCTAAAGTTGATTTTCCAGCAGCCATTTTTCCACAAAAAAAATGTAATGTTGTATTTTTATCCATTTTTTCGGTAAGTATTCCCATAAATTTATTTATAACATTCTTTTATTAAATCGATATTATAGCGTTTCTCAACCTAATGAGGTATACCTATCTTTATTTGTCTTCTTTTCCCTGTTCCCTATTCCCTAAAACCAACGAATTTTGTACCTCACTCTTCTTGGGAATTGCTATAGAAAAATATTACAAAAAAATTGTGGTTTAAAGTCTCTCTTTTTAAGGGGATAATAAAGAAAAATTTTCATTATTAGTCAATTCTCTTCTTTTCAAGGAGAGGTAATTATTAATTATTAATTGTTGAAAACTTATTTTAGGATTGATATACACAGAATTATTTACGTAAACACTAAATTATTACAAAAAAATGAGGTTCAAAGCTTCCCCTTTTATGTCAATTCCTAAAAGTAACGCTATATTTGGGTAAAACTTTAGTTATTAATTAATCAAAATAGTTATAATCATCTTTTTACTAAAAAAAGCCTAGTTAATGTTAATTATTCTTACTTTTTACTTCTTTCTGTACGGACGTTGCATGCAACGTCCGTACCCACTCCCCTGCTCAATAAAATGTATAAAAGTTTTTGATAAATGGTATTAAGGGGATGAAAAAATATTCACCATACATATTTCAAACCTCTGACTAAAATCGGAGTTACTGATAACTGATAACTGAAATTACCTTCCTTCTTCCTTCCATATAACATACTGTTTCAAAACTGAATTTAAACTAAAATAAGTAGTCTTATCTTCTTATTTGATATCTAATAATAATCGTCTTTTTAGTGACTGTATAGAATTCAATAAGTCTGATGTCGATAACTCCAAATTTTTGTCAATTTGATGCAAGGTAACAGGTTGATTTTCTTGAGTAAGTTGAATTATGATTATTTGCTCATTCTGAGTTATTCGTGGGAAAATTTTATCTAATTCTGCTACTAGAGATTCGCTTAAAATTACTTTTTCCCATTGCAAGAATTTAGCAACACTACTGTCAAAGAATTCTTGAATAATAGTGGCAGTAAATTCTATCCAGCGAGGGTTGCCTTGATAGATATTAATTAAGTTTTCCCAAGTTTCTTCGTCTGATAATTTATGGTTTTCCAGAATTTGTTTTGCTGCTAATCCTAAGTTACTTAAAATGAGCGATCGCACAGAATTATTTTTTGTTTCTAGTTGAGTTATTTCTATTGGTTTTTCTCTACTATTTAATATTAAGCAACTTTGATGGTTCATTTCGGCAATGAGCTGAAAAAATATCTGGTAATTTTCAGATTCGGTTTGATATTGACCTGCTATTTTTCCACTACAAAAAAGCATTTGTAGGTCATCAAGAATAATCAAACAACTATATTGATTTAGGTGGTTGAGTAGTTGGGATATTTTGGTTTCAATATTTTGGGAAATATCTGCTTGGTCGGGAAAAATTTTTAATAGTTTGGTAAGGGTTACATCCAGGGTGGGGGAAAAGCGCAGACTCCTATAAATGATGTAATTAAAATTAGTTTTTATTTGTTTGATTAATTGGAGTGTTAGGGTTGTTTTGCCTATTCCACTAATTCCTAAAAGTGCAATGAGGCGAGATGAATCTTTTAATATCCAGTTTTCTAAAGTTGTTAGTTCCGAAGAGCGATCGTAGAAGTTTAAAATTTTGGGTGCTTCAGCTAAATCTAGTTGTGGTTGATTTTTAGATTCTTGGGAATTTTCTAAATAAGTAGGCGTTCGCGTAAGCGTTGCGGAGCAATATCGCTCTCTATCTGGAAAAATATTAATATTATTAGTATTAGCGGTGGGATTAGTATGACAATTTCCTGAAATAATAGGTGATGAAAAATTCTGTCTTTTTATCTTTTCAAATACACCTTTAAAATTAGCCTTATTAACTTTTTTACCTAAGACCAAAGAAAGAAGATTCCATAATTCTTGTCCGACATTTTTGACATGACTTTCACTAAAACCACTATCTTCAGCAATATCTGAATATGTCTTACCCTCTATAGTTCCTTTTAATACATCTTTTTGTAAATCTTCTAAATGTTTTCCGCTTTTAGCAAAAATTAAATTATCTACTAATTCTAAAACTTCCGTACTATTCATAAATCAATTAATATTCAATCTGATTCTAATAGACCATTTACCTAAATTGCTAGTAAGCATTTCTTGCGGAATGCTGCACAAACAGCTATTACCTGTCAGTTAGCCTCCTCCGGAGGAACTACGGACTTCAGCAACAAGACTCTCTCATATAGGACAGTGTTTAAATTAACAACTGACTTTAATAGCAAGGGAGCCAACTTTTCTAGTAAGACAATTAATAAAGCTTTTATCATCAACTAAAAGCAATAACTGTTAACGCAGTTCCGACCATAGGAGGCTAGCTGATGTTTGACGGCTAAATGCTTACCGAATAATTAATAATTAATAATTAAATAATTCTGGTTTAAAGCCTCCC
>NZ_CEZPJD010000803.1:0-3590 GCF_983059655.1 Okeania sp. | reverse complement strand
AAAAGGCTAAAACCAATATCAGTAAAGACATTTAGGTTTAATCAGCAAGCCCTAAATACAACCTTCTAATGTAAGCAAACAGTTGTCAGCTATCAGCCATCAGCTTTTGCTACATCCAAGCCCCTTAAATCACCCATTCAACAAAAAGTGCAGCATCCTCTGGCTTCCCCCTTTCCAAGGGGGACGGGAGGGGGATTAATAAAGGGGAACTAGAGTAAGCAAATTGACTCTTGTCCCCCCCAAATTTGGCTTGCTCGGGGGGCAAAATTCGGCGTTGTCAGAAAACTTTTCAGATATCCTCTGATGAAAGATTTAACCAAGCTAATTTAACACTTTAATCAAGGTGTTTTGAAACAAATTCAACCTTTTCAACTTGTTCTTTTAGCCATCCATCAAACAAATCTGAAAGAATCTGATAACGCAATTTATCTGTTAACTCTGGTTGAATAATTTCCTCCACAAAAATTAAATGTACTCCCTTAGAAGTGACCACAGGTTTAACAATTTGTGGTGGTTGAGCAGCGAAAACAACGGCAGAAATTTCTGGTTTTAATTCCCGGCGTTTTACTATTCCTCGATAACCGCCAGAACGTCGTAATTCTTGCTCTTGAATATACTGATGAGCAACTTCAGAAAAAGTCATTTCTCCTTCTTGAATAGCATAGTATAATTCCATTGCTAAATCTTCATCATCTAAGACCGCTTCATATATTACTGCACCAGCATAATTTAACTGGTTTTCAAAGAAATATGGTTCTACCTTATCCGCAAATAAATGATTAGCTAATTTTCCAGATAAAAAAGTATAGTGAACCATTTCTTCAAAATTATCTAGAGATAAATTATGTTTTTCTAACCAAGTCCATGTTTCTTTTGCACCATGCAATTTATTCATGGCCCGCATTGCATCTGCAGCTTTTTGTAGTTCTTCCGTTGTTGGCTCAATGCCTGCCTCTGCTGCTGCTTTTGCAATAACTTGGCGGGTAATTATTCCTTCTATAATTTCTGGAACTTTCAAAGACAACTTAACTTGATTGAGAATATTTTCTGAGGTAATAGTTATAGTTTGTGACATGATTTTTTTCCTTTTGATGAATTGAATTAGTGAAATTTTTGTTGTAAGCAAACAGCCGTCAGCATTCAGCTATCAGCTATTAACTTATTATCATTGAAGCAATAATTAAAAATACTTCAATACACCCCATCCCACCCTCCCAATCCTCCTATATGCTCCTCTATTTTTAAATAGAACAAATGAGTTTTATCTTTTCTTTTGCGGGTTTAATACCCCACCATCAATGGGAGTACTTAAAATTGCTTGGGGTTATAAGAAACTGAGTGGTTATCCATAAGCAGTTTTCCCTTCTTCCTTCTTCCTTCTTCCTTCTTCCTTCTTCCTTCTTCCTTCTTCCTTCTTCAAAGTTCTAAACCACCTTTTTGTAATTTTTTAAATGGATCGAGAATAAAGTCAATTACGCGACGTTGACGGACAATAACTTCAGCAGTTGCAGTGTCTCCTGGACGGAGAACTATACATTCATCTTTTGTAGGAATACAACCTTTATTTAATTCAATTTCTAATTCATAAGTAGCTATAGGGCCTTGATTAGTTTCTTGAACTTCAGAAGTAGGAGAAATTTTTTCTAGAGTAGCTTCTACAATGCCATAATCTTGAAAAGGATAAGCATCAAATTTTAATTTTACTGGCATTCCTTCCCTCAGAGAACCACTTTCTCCTGTTGCCATTTCTGCCTTTAATAATAGAAAAGAATTTTCAGGGGCAATCTCCACAATCATTTCTCCTTGTTGTACGACATCTCCTGCTTTATCCACTGGTAAATTGAAAATTGTACCACTGGATTTTGCTTTGACTATTCGCTTTGCTATATCAAAATTTAAAGACTCTATTTCTTTCTCATTTTGAGCAATTTCCGATCTTAAACTGGTTTTTTGAGTCTCAAAACTTTTGAGTTGTTCTTTGATTTTTGACATGGCAATTTCGCCGGAATGAATAATAGTTTGATAATTATTTTCTTGTTCAGTTAAGCGTAATTCTGCTTGCTCAATTTCTGACTCTGCTTGATGAAGAATTCGTTCATAACTACTTTTTTGTTCTTCTAAACGTAGTTCAGCTTGTTCAATATCTGATTTAGATTGATGCAGAATTCGATTATAACTACCTTGCTGTTCTTCTAGGCGTAATTCTGCCTGTTTAATATCTGCTTCTGCTTGATGAATCACTCGGTCATAATTTTCCTCCTGTTCTTGTAAACGTAATTTAGCTTGTTCTGAATCTGCTTGAGATTGTTTTAATAATCTTTGTCTTTCTTCTGATATATCTTCCTTTTCAATTACCCGAACTTCAGTAACTACTCCCTGCTCCCAAAGATTGCGATATCGCTCTACTTCTCGCAGAGATTTTTGCCACCTAATTTCTGCTAATTCAAAAGCATTTTGTGTATCTTGTATACGTTGTTTTGCTTGGCTAACTTGAGAAAGTTTTTCCTCTCGTTGTAAATTGAAGGTATTTTTTAAAGCTGCCAGATTTTGTTCTGCTTGATGAACTTGAGAAAGTTTTTCTTCCTGTTGTAAAATAGATGTTCTAACTAACGCATCAAGATTTTGTTGTGCCTGATGAACTTGTGCTAATTTTTCTTCTTTCTGAATATTATAGACAGTTTTGAGAGACTGTAAATTACGCTTTGCTTGTTCTATTTGAGCTAATTTTTCTAATTTTTGAGATTGATTTTGCCGTTGCTGAGTCTGAAGTTCTATTTCTAATTGACCTTGTTGTTTTTCTAATTGTATTAATCGATTATTTTGCCCTTCTAATCTAATCTGAAGCTGCTGCAGTTGGTCTTGAATTTGCCTAGAGTCAAACTCAATTAAAATATCTCCTACTTTAACAGTATCACCTTCTTCTATGTGAACTTTTTTCACTGTTTCTGCAAAATCAACCTCTTGTTTTAATGTACCTTTTTGTGGTTCTAATCTACCTCTAGCAACACCTGTTTCATCTACTTTGGAAAGCATCGACCAAGGCAATACAATTGTGACAAATAACACAAGAAAATATAGTAGTCCTCTTGTCCATCTTTGGGGTAAAGCATCTAGTAATTCTTTAGTAGCATAAGACCAATCTGTACTAAATGATTCTGTAGTTTCAGTTAATACATTTTCCTTGAAAGGACGATAACTGAGAGCATTTTTTTCTAATCTAACTAGGTCAGTATCTAATTTTTTATGACCGTTAGATTCGATTATTTCTGGTGAATTAAGTTGAGGCATGATTTAATTCTCTCTGTTTATAAATTTGTTGGTTTATTTGAATTTTGCCCCCCGAGCAAGCCAACTTTGGGGGGAATAAGAGTCAATTTTCTTCTCAAAGTCCCCCAAAATTGGGGGATTTAGGGGGCTTGAATTTAGCATATTTTACTTCTCAGACAAACTCTAAAATTAAAAGCAATAGCTGATAGCTGAATGCTGTTTGCTTTGATACTGAATTTTGCCCCCCGAGCAAGCCAAGTTTGGGGGTAACAAGAGTCAATTTTCTTCTCAAAGTCCCCCAAAATTGGGGGATTTAGGGGGCT
>NZ_CEZPJD010000802.1:0-3590 GCF_983059655.1 Okeania sp. | reverse complement strand
TATTTTGACATAACCTGATAAGTCCATGCTTGTAAAATAGTATCCAAATTTGTATTAGGATGGGAATAATATTTCTGTCCACGTTCTAAAAACTGCCATTGACCAGATGATTCTAATACAGTAACTTTTCTTTGGAAATCTTGGTTAATTTCATAAAAATCAGGACGCATAGTAAAAATAATATAACCTCCTGATTTAGTAATACGAATCAACTCATCAAAAGCAGAACTTAGAGCATGATTATAAGTAAATACACCAACACAGATAACTGCATCAAAAAAGGTTGAATACTTATTATTAAAATAGTAGGGGAGTAGGGGAGTAATATCATGTCCGTTGGTATCGTTTGTGTAAAAGTTAGCGTGGATATCTACAGGAAATTTAAGTTTTTTTCTTGCCTGTTCCCAGCTCCGGTGTTCCCTATTTACTATACAAGACCGATGCTACCGGACATGATATAAGGGAGTAGGAAAAATAGAAATATTTACTGTTTAAGCAAGAGGATAAGTTTTTTCATCACTAATTATCCGGACATGATATTAGCCATTTTTTTTGCTTAATTCCCAACAACTCTATTAGAATTCTGAATTCTAAATTCTAAATTCTAAATTCTCTTTTGTTATCGTTTTAACTCGTTACCACGAATCCCTTCCTGAAGAAGCTTACTGACAACTCCTTTGTCTGGAAAAAAACTATTTCTGTCCAGCGATACTTGCTGAGGATTAGGAGAACATTTTTTCATTTCTTCTAAAAGTAATTCTGCCCCATCTTCTTGACTGTAGAAAGTTCTTTCGGGAGAGAATAAACTATTACCCCGTGCTAAAGTTCGATCAATTTTTCCTTGAATTGCTGATAACTTACCCCTACCATGAATAGTTGCTGCTCCCTTAACTGGGTAACAATAGTTGTCTTGTTCATATCTAGGATTCAGATCCATGGATAATCCCGAACCATTGAGAGCTAAATAAACTTCCCCTGGAGATAGAGCAACCTCCAAATATGTATCTGACAGTTGCTGACTTCCCAAAAACTGGATCATGCGATTGGTAAACTCTACAACTGGATTAGCATTTGGATTGGAAGATTGAAATGTAGATTTGCCTCTGAATAAGTAGCCACCATAACTTGGGTCTTTTTCTAAAAGTGGAGTTTCATAGACACCTCGTTTAGCATCTCCACCCAATACACCCATAACAAATGAAAACTGCGGTTTAGTTGCTTGCTCAACTACCCATTTGACAAATTGTTCGGGAGTTTGCTCTGCTGGTATCAAGTCTTGGAAAACTGCCACCCAGTCGTGGTAAATTGATAACTCTACAGATGGAATTCGGAAAATAGCCTCTACAGGAATAAAAGCTGTTGGTTCCCGATTAGGGTTACTAATACTCAGAAAAACAATAATCAGAGGCACATTAATCTGCTCATTCCAGTAACCATCAGTATGTTGCTTAATAGAACCTCCTCCATATCCAGCATTAACATCATATTTATCTGGATCGGGTCGCATTGTGTGCATGGTGGAGTTGAGGTCCATATCTAAGTCCATCCAAGGAAATTGATTGTGCAGGGCACAAATTGCCCCCAATAGTAGTTTGGGCACAACCAATTTAGCTGAATATTTCTGGATTTCTTCCCAAGTATTTAACTGTTCGGGAATCCTAAATCCATTTGGAGAAATCAGATTTGCAGGATCTATGTCTAAAAACAGATCGTCCGGCAACATTTTGATTTTTTGAACATAGGGAATAGAATCATCATTGTCTTCTTGGCATTTCCTAGCGGATGAAAATAATTCCCGGTAAGTTTTGAAGCAATCTAAAGCTTTTTGTTCTCCATTCTCTTCTAGGATTTCGCTAATAGCGTAACCTAATTTTTTCAGAACAGTCAGATTACAATTCGGATAATAACCCTCTTGTTGGGATAGGGAAAGTTTTGTCCCTCCATATTTCATCCGAGGGTCGAACTCTTGGACATCATAGCCTTTGCTTGCCACATCTATTAAGTAATCAGCGATCGCTCTTTGTGTCTCAGGCTTTAATTCTATAATATCTAACTGCTTTCTCATCATATTTAGATTCCTTCAATCAAAATGGCAGAAATTCTTGTAGACTTTGGTCAATTTGATTTAATGCCTGACTTATCAGCTTTTCCCCTTTCTCTTCCGTCTGTTGGCGATCGGTTGCTTGAGGAGAACTTTCTACAATAGCTTGGGGTAAACTCACAGAGAATCGTATATAACAATCTTCTGGTTTTCCCATTGGTACTGCATTAACTTTAGCTTCCAGCAATAACCATAATCCCACATCTAAGCTCGTATTGATTTGATTTTGAGAAAATAGTGACTTAAAATCGAATTTCCCTTCAACTACAGTCCGTATACGTTCCAGAAAATCTACACTCACTTTTAAACCCTTTAAGTGAGAAAAATTTGTATAAAGATACATTCCTGCTGGTGGGACAAAACTTGCGGGCTGATGATTAAACACTTTTAAGAGGCCATGTTTTTCAAATATAGAATTTAGTCCCACGGCTAATTGATTTAAGCGACTGGCGTAGAGCTGACCAGCCCATTTTAGGGTGTTGTGTGGATCGGGTTGAATTATGGCACTTAAGGCTACTTCTCCCAAAGCATTAGAACTAATAACAGTTGCTTTTTGAGTAGTTCTCAAAAATTCCAGCAACTTAGTATTTTTGGTAGCTCCCATACCTAACAATAAGCCCCCTACTCCTTCTTTTGATAAGGTACAAATAATGAAAAATGATTCCATCAATTGCTCCAGATAATATTTTTCGGAGCTTTCGGCTAAACTTAGTCTCTTTTGTAAAGTTGCTCCCAAAGTGGCATATTTATGGTCATCTTGATGAAATAATGGGACATAAGCATCATCACTCAATACCAATAGTGGTGTTCCTCCTTCCGTTGCTCGTCTATCAACTTCTACTATTAAAGTATCGGCGATCGCGTTCCAATCTGCTTCAGTCATAACAGCACCAGAAGGATTATTGGGATAATTGAAAACAATCATTTTGGCATCTGGATAATTTTCAAATGCTGTTTTAATTGCTTCTGGTTTTGGCTTCCAATTGTCTTCTTCTTTTGTAGGGATAATTACTCTTTTCCCACCAGCTAATTCTATAGGTTGTTGGTATTGGGGAAAGGTTGGCTCAATTAGAAGCACAGTATCCCCTGGATTCAGAATTGTTGTACAGAGACAGTAGAATAGGTGGGTAAAACCTGATGTGATGTTAATTTCTTGACTGGGATCGAATTCTAAGCCATAGCGTTGTTGAAAGTATTGAGCTGCATCTTTTCGTGCTTTGGGTGAACCATAGTGTGGTACGCGGTAAAGAGATATATCTAATGACCTAGCTTGATTAATAGTTGATTGCACTCCAGGAATTAATCCGTGACCAGGGGAACCACTTCTAAAACTAATAACATTATCACATTTACTTCCTAGTGCAGCAAACGTTACAAAAGGAGATGCTGGTAAATTCTGAACTCTTGCAGAAATTTGGCTCATTTGACTATCCAAAAAGTGAAAACTACTTCAAATTAACTATAGCAACCTTTGATATAATCTCTAATT
>NZ_CEZPJD010000801.1:0-3593 GCF_983059655.1 Okeania sp. | reverse complement strand
TTGGATGACAATACTCCTTAATAAAAGTTGCTTGCTCTAATAATAACTCAAGATACAGCCTTTCGATATAGATTATCGAGCGAAGTTTCAATTTTTTTTCTTGCCAATTACTTTAGTAAAATCGTCAAATTTTCTACTTTTTCCTGTTATTTATTCCCTTGGATATTATATATCTTGAAAAAAATGTAATCAAATCAATTAAAGACATGAAATTAACAACTTTATCTACCTATTCTCTATTCCCTATTCCCTGACTTCTCTAAGTAATCTATTAAACATCTAATTTTCGCTCAGAACTCAAATTTCAATACTGCATATATATTTTGAGAGTAAATTATTAAATTAGTGTTAAAATTTACAGCAACAGAGAATAGCAGGAGAACATTTACCCTTATGACCACTATGCAGAAAAAACCTATTGTTATCTCCCCATCCATATTATCAGCAGATTTTAGCCGTCTTGGAGATGAAGTACGAGCTGTAGACCAAGCTGGTGCTGACTGGATTCACGTTGATGTTATGGATGGCCGTTTTGTACCTAACATTACTATCGGTCCATTAATCGTCCAAGCACTTCGCCCTGTCACTCAAAAACCTCTTGATGTCCACTTAATGATTGTGGAGCCAGAGAAATATGTTGAAGATTTTGCTAAGGCTGGCGCAGATATTATATCTGTTCATGCTGAACATAATGCTTCACCCCATTTACATCGAACTCTGGGCCAAATTAAAGAGTTGGGTAAGCAAGCTGGTGTAGTTCTAAATCCTTCTACACCACTAGAATTAATAGAATACACTTTAGATTTGTGCGACTTGATATTAATTATGAGTGTTAACCCTGGTTTTGGAGGCCAGAGTTTTATTCCTGGAGTAGTATCTAAGATTCGCAAGCTTCGTGAAATGTGTGATGAACGAGGACTCGATCCTTGGATTGAAGTAGATGGTGGCCTTAAGACTAATAATACTTGGCAGGTTTTAGAAGCTGGTGCTAATGCTATTGTTGCAGGTTCTGCTGTTTTTAAAGCTGATGATTATGCAGAGGCAATTAGTGGTATTCGTAACAGTAAGCGTCCTGTTTCTGAACCTGAGTTAGTTACTGTTTAATAACAACAAATACAATTTAATAAAAAATTATAAGAGTTAAAAATGGATTGTATATCTATTTTTAACTTTTTTTGGTTGATATTGGTTTAAATCTCTCTCCCGTTACATCAAATCCGGTTGAATACTTATTATATTGTTGAGAGCAGGGGAGTAGGGGAGATGAAATAGATATCTCCAATCATAAAAAATCAAATCAATTATCGTACAGAAATTATCAATTATTTCCCTGTAGGGAAGTTGTATACAACGTCTCTACTGCCTCTTTTAGAGGAGATGTCTAAATATTGAAGTAATTTAAGAAATTATCAACAGATATTATATAACCGGATTATATGTGGAATTAAAATTAACCGGATTTGATATTAAACAATAAGAGCGTATTACCGTTAGCTACGCCCTCCAACTTACTCTTCTTCCTTCATTTATTCACTAACTTTAGCTAAAAGTTTCTCCATATCTGAGAGTTTTACTGCACCAGAAAAAGTTTCTCCATTCATCACAAAGAAAGGTGTACCAGAAGCACCAATTTCTTGAGCTAGTTGCATATCTTGTTGAATTGAATTAATTGCTTCCTGAGATTGGCGATCGCTATTAAACTTATCTATATCTAAATTCAAACTATTAGCAATCTCTATATATAACTCTTCACCTAATTTATCTTGTTGTTCAAATAAAGCATCGTGATATTCCCAAAATTTACCTTGTTGTTGAGCTGCCCAAGATGCTCTTGCTGCTGGAATTGCTTGAGGATGAATTCTTACTAGAGGTAAATGCTTAAATACTAAAGTTACTCTATCTTGATGTTTATCCATAAATTCTTTCAGATTTCCTTGCACTCTGGAGCAGAAAGGACATTGAAAATCTGAAAATTCAAACAACACGATTTTTTGCTCGGTAGAACCCAAAGTTGGAGAATTACCAATTTTTGCTTGAGGATTGGTTTTAAACTGTTTTAATGCTTCCTCATTACTAGCTTGCTGTTGTTGCTGTTGTTGTTGTTGGTAAGCTTGTACTGATTCTATAATTGCTTCTGGATTATTACGAATAATCTGTAATACTTGTTGTTCTAATTCTGAATTTACTTGAGTATCAGTTGATTGAGCTGATGGAGTACAACCATTAATTGCAATAACTATACTGAATATTGCTATGAAGTATAAAACTTTCAAGTTATATGGATTAAATCTAGTAGAATAATTATTCATAGTCCTCAATTTAACATCAAAAAAATTATCAATATAATATAGCAGTAAATTCAGTTATCAGTTATCAGTACTTCTGCAACAAGGATGCTTGACCTTGGCGAATATTATCTTTTTTTATCCCCTTAAATTAGGGTAGACTTGATCACCATAATTTTTCGGTAATGATGAAAATTAATTATTCATTTTTGAGCTTTGGATTTAACTTCATAGTTATATAGTTATTTTTATATAGCACTACAAGAATTGCTTAGGACATTTTTCAATCCTAAAATACTTTTTCAGTTTGCTATTCCCTATTCCCTAGCGCGTAGCGTTATAGTTTGCCAAAATAATCGAAAATTTTGACAAACAAACTTCATCGAGTATCTATACAAATACTTTCTAAATTAGTAGAAAATAGTTAAATTTTAATCTAAAAAACCCATCAAACCTTCACTATCAATCTGATTAGAAGCAACTGGACGATTCATCAAAGTTTGACTAACTTCTAAATGATTAGTTCCTACAGGGCGAACACCAGAAGCAGTAATAGTACTATTGAATTCTAATCCACTAGAAACAACTGGACGAATTCCAGAAGCGGACATTGTATGATGAACTTCAAGACCTGTCGAAACTACAGGACGATTAGAAATTGTTTGAGTATACTGAAGATTAGTTGTGCCGATAGGACGATTTCCAGGTAAGGCTAGTTTTCCAGATACTTGAGACTCCTGTGCTTGTTTTTCTTGTACTGGTTTGGTCTCAACTTGTAAAGTGGTACGCTGTTGAGACCCTTGATCCAACTTTGTTGGCTGATTACTTTGAGTATTAGATTTACTGCTAGTATCGGCAGTTTTATTAGTTTCTGTCATATTTCCATTAGTGCTCATAATTCTACATCTCCATTATTAAAATTGGTTTACCACTTGATAATTAGAACTACCAATTTTTGTGATTGGTCTTTGTTTGTTTATTTAATTGTTAATTTGTTTATTTAATTGTTAAATTTTAATAAACCTTTGACTACTTCCCTGACTTAAGCCAAGGGGATTCTAAGTTGATACTACGCAACACCGATAAATCCTTGTTGCTTCGTTTGTTCTTAGCTGACCAAAGATACACTCTCTGGGGACAAGTCAAAGTGCCCCTACACAGTCGGCTTAAGTTTAATCCTAGCTTTCTGCTTACTTTTCTCATAATATTTGCAGATCCATTACAGTCTGCATTGACTAAACAATTATTACCACTTCTATACAAACCACGCTTTATTCTTTTTCCTGATGGTTTCCAATCATTGGGTTT
>NZ_CEZPJD010000800.1:0-3594 GCF_983059655.1 Okeania sp. | reverse complement strand
CTATATCCAGTGAAGATACTGATATGCTTGCGAAGTGCTTTGTAGAATCCAAAGAAAGTCGCGCAGCAGATGAGAGTTTGGATAAAATTACTCGTCAATTATTGAATAAAATTGATATTGTTAACTCTCAAAAAGGGGCAGAATTACAAGATGAAATTCGGAGTGCAATAGAGTTAAAGAAAGGTGAATTTGTTTTAATCATAGGAAATAAAGGAGCAGGTAAATCCACTTTTATTGATCGGTTCTTTCGGTTGGTTTTAGATAAACATCTACGTGATAGTTGCTTAGTTCTTCGCGTTGATTTAGCAAACTCAGATGGTAATCAAGCTACAATTTCTGATTGGTTAATTGATAAGTTGAAGACTGAACTGGAAGAGAATCTATTTAAAGACGGCTATCCTAGTTATGACGATTTTCAAGGTATTTTTTTCTCTGAATATAAACGATGGAGTAATGGGGAATATAAACCATTATATGAACGAGATAAGGATGCTTTTAAAGAAAAGTTTGGTGAAAAGATAGATGAATTAATTGTAAATCAACCCCAAGAATATGTAAAAAAACTTCTTACAAACTCAATTATTTCTAGGAAGCTAATGCCTTGTATTATTTTTGATAATACTGACCATTTCCCACAACCTTTTCAAGAGTCTGTATTTCAATTTGCACAATCAATTTATAGAGAATGTTTTTCGTTTATTATCTGTCCCATAACAGATCGCACAGTATGGCAGCTTTCAAAATCAGGACCACTTCAATCTTACGATCATAGAGACTTCTATTTGCCAGTTCCCTCGACAAAAGAAGTTCTGACAAAACGTGTTGAATTTATCAAATTAAAAGCCCAAGAAGATTCTCAAACAAGCAGAAAATACTTTACTAAAAAGGGAGTCCGCTTATCAATTCCAGATGTAAAAGCCTTTGCATTATCTGTAGAAGACATCTTTGTAAACGAAGATTATGTAGGACGTATGGTTGGATGGTTAGCCAATTTTGATATTCGTAGAGGGCTTAAAATTGCTCAAAAGATAATAACCTCACCAATTTTAGATATGTCTGAATCAGTCGCAGCTTATACTATCGGTAAAAAGTTTCGTCCTCAACGTATAAGTATCAAAAAAGCTCTTTTATTAGGAGATTACAATCATTTCTATCAGCAAGATAGTAGCTTTGTTCTAAATCTTTTTGAAGTTAACTCTAATGCTGTTACAAGTCCACTGCTTCGGGTATCAATTATTCGTTTACTGCTAGACGTTTATTCTGAAACTTTAGAATCTGAAAAGATATATCGTTCTGTAGAAGATATCCTGAATTACTTTGAACCCACCACCGTTAGTCGAACTATTGTTAAGGAAAATCTTGGGACTCTTCTTGATTATCGACTCATTGAACCCTACGATCCAACAGATACAAATATCTACGAGTCCCAACGAGTAAAGATAACTCACTGTGGACGCATACATTATGAGTTTGTCACTGATGATAAAGAAGGTGTGTACATGAGTGAAATGGCGTTGATGACTCCTGTTGTTAGTCAAGAGTATATTTCAAAAAATAGAGAGTTGATGAAGGACAAGAAACTAAGTAGTCAGGATTGGATGAAAATTAGAGAGTGTTTTGTAGAATATTGCTTAGAGCAAGATAATCTTTACATATCACTACCAAATGCTGACTCTTATCAAAGTCAACATACTTTAAGGAAAACTCTCTACAATATTTGGATAGATTAAGCAGGATAAAGTTTTACTCTATCCTGCATCCCAACAACCCCAATTTACACCGACCGCCGAGAGGTTATCGGTTGAAATTTAAGGCTATCTGCATCCGGTAAATGTAAACATTATTGAAAGTGCTGTAATGATGAATAAATAAATTTAGTTCTTATTCAATATTTTTTGTTACCAATCAAAATTCTACCTTATCCCCCTTAAATGCCTTATTTTCCCGACCTTAAAATTGATAGATAGGACTTAGATAATAACTTTAGCTGTAGCATTGTTGAAAATTCATACCACAGATAGAATCTAAAAGAGAATGCGCGTGTAATTCCTCCTTGGTTTATTAAAGTAAATAAAGATTTTTTTTAAGTCCCTAAACTTCACTTATCAAAAAAATTATTTATATTAAAATATAAAAGCTAGGAAGATAACGTTACCTTTTGAAAAGGATGTTTTTATCTAAACAAAGTATTAAGAATAATCAAAACATCCGAAATATAGACTTACATAGTCAGTAGTTAAACTTGCGATTACAAATAATTCAGAATATTTATGAAAAATAACATCAAGCAAAAACCAAATTACCTAAGAATATTAACAATTGCTTCTCTATCTTTAATAGGGAGTCAAATGCCAACTATTGCCATGGCAGACCAATGGACTCCATGGGTTAATCAGAGCAATGAAATATTACTTGCTCAACAACAAGTTTGTCAGCTTCAGTCTTCACCAGCAGATACCCGTGCAGGTGTAGATTTCCGAGACCAGCCAAATGGAGGTAGAAATATTGCCTTTTTTAATAATGGTACTTCCGTAACAGTCATCAATAGGTCTAATGATGGACAATGGACACAAGTAACTGGACCAAATAATTCTCAAGGTTGGGTATATACTCCCTATCTGCAAAATTGCAATACACGCTCTGCCTCGCAACTACCCAACACAGGAAATAGAACAGGTGGAGTACCTATAGGAACAATTTGTCAGGCAGTGGGTTCCCCCGAATATCCAAATATTCCAGTGCGAGATTTTCCCAATGCTAGAGGTTCTAATGTGCCTTTTGCTTATAATAAAGGTACTCAACTGAGAGTTACTGAACCACCGGCAGGACAAGAGTCTCAAGCAAAGTGGGTTTATGTTCAATCAGTACAAACTCCTCAACAAATGGGGTGGGTATGGAAACCTTATCTCCAATGTAATTAAGTTAGCTAAGTAATTTATTAAGAAGGTCTAACGTTTAACAATAACAAATATTTTTGGTACGGTCATTGACTCAGGAAGCTGATATTTTCTGTTTTGATGAGCCTTTTTTTTTGATTGACAGAATACGGAAAATCTTATAGCGCTACGCTTTAGGGAACAGGGAACAGGGAACAGGGAACAGCAAACTGTAAAAGGGTTTTAGGATTGAAAAATGTCCTAACCTGAATGCGTAGTGCTATATTAAGTATTCAAGCGAATATTATTTTAATATGAGTTCAACAGAAAAGATCACCATTAAACATCTATCTGAGAAAGATATAAAGCTAATGCAAGACTTGCTCAATGTTTTTGGTGATGCGTTTGATGATGTGGAAACTTATTGCAAGGCCCAGCCTAAAACTGATTATCTTCGTAAGTTACTCAGCAGAGATTATTTTATCGTGTTGGTTGCATTAAAACATGAAAAAGTGGTAGGTGGTTTGACAGCATATCAACTTCACAAATTTGAGCAAGAACGCAGTGAGATTTATATATATGATTTGGCGGTATCGAGTGAACACCGTCGGCAAGGTATAGCAATGATGCTCATTGACACACTCAAGAATATAGCTGTTGAGCAGGGAGCTTATGTTATTTTTGTTCAAGCTGACTATGGTGACGATCCGGCAATAGA
>NZ_CEZPJD010000799.1:0-3600 GCF_983059655.1 Okeania sp. | reverse complement strand
TCCGGTGTTCCCTAAAAGTTTTCAATATCTCACAACTCAAATCATATTGCTATAGCTGAAGCTAAATAATTAGGAATAAAAAAATTAAAATCAGATAAAATTAATTATGCTCAAGAGGTTTCCCAGGTCTAAACTATAAAATTCTGGTCTTATTTAATTTTCCAAAAAATTATGCTTGAAAGCCTCTCATTATAAGGGGATAAAAAGAAAAAATTTCCTTTTAGTCAATCCTCTTATTTTAAAGAAGAGGTAATTATTAATTATTAATTATTAATCTTCAATTTGCCGTGCATTAATCTCCACCGCAGATACATCGATAGTACCAGGAGGAGTTAATCTACTAAAGTTACCCCCTTCAACCTTAAGTGGTTCCCCACAACTAGGACATTGAAATTGAGTCTGATTTAAAGCAGTAAATTCATAACTACAAACAGGACATTTATCTATGATTAAATTACGATTTAACCACCAACGTAACCCAATAAATGCAATTATAGGCGTAATCAATATAAAACCAATCAATATCAAAACAGAATTAACTAACCATCCCAAACCTATAGACCCTAACAGCCAAACAACAGCTAAAACAATTATCCAATTACCAATACTGGCCAGTGTTAATTGAAATCCTTTTGAATTGCCTTGATTCACTTCATTATCTCCTTAAATATCCATCCTTTTTATATCCTAATCACAAATCTAAAAGTTGTTTTACCCTTTCAGTAAAGGCAACCCTACCAAACACTTTTACACTTTCTTCTCGCAACCAATTACCGTCACACCTTTGGTCTTCTCCCTTCAACATCTCAATACAAGCATTAGCTACTGCTTCTGGATCTCTATAAGGTACGCGCCATCCTAATTTTCCATCTTGTAAAGGTTCTGCCGAGCCATCCGCATCACCTGATAAAACAGGTATTCCACAGGCCATTGCTTCTAAATACACAATACCAAACCCTTCCTGAGAAGGCATTACATAAGCGTCAGCTACTTGATAATGTCTGACCAAATCTTCTGTGGGCACAAACCCAGCAAATATAACTTGTTTCTCTACCCCTAAATCTTCAGCTAACTTGGCCAACCGAGGTTGGTCGTCTCCTCTTCCAATGACTAAATACTTTACTTCTGGAAATATTGGTAGTATTCTAGGGAGGGCACGAATAGTAACATCAACACCTTTATAGGGGTCTCCTGACCAAAGTCTAGCGACAGTCATTAACACCTTTGTCCCTTCCAGTTTGTAACGCTCAATCAAATCTTTCGGTTT
Organism: Okeania sp.; assembly: GCF_983059655.1. Lineage (NCBI taxonomy): Bacteria > Bacillati > Cyanobacteriota > Cyanophyceae > Oscillatoriales > Microcoleaceae > Okeania > Okeania sp. The sequence continues at coordinate 2,333 of NZ_CEZPJD010000799.1, read as the reverse complement.
AGGCTGAGGAATAAAAATATTCTCATCTACCATACAGGGTAACAACTGAAACTTTTCTTGGTCTAGATAATTATTTTCACAACAGCGATCGCGACTGTACCGACTAATAGTTAAAATATTAGCTGCTTGTTTTAATGCCTGTTGATATTTATTTGGTAGTGGTTCCCACACTTCTTTGCCATAAGTGAAAACTTTGTAGGGAATGCCGAGAGGTGCACATAAAGTTTTAACTAATGGAGCTAAATTAATATGACCACAAAAAACTTGTTGAGGTTGTTTTTTCAGTAAACACCATAATAATGTTGTTGCTAACCTAAAACGACCCAACCAAAGAGGCTGAGTTTTTAAATAATAGAAATTTATACTCTTCGACTGATAGGGATTTTTACATTCTAGTCCATCTCTCAGTAATAATATATCAGTATCTAGAACCGAATCACAAGCATTTGTAGAATTTGTTGAGTCTTGGTAAGCCTGGAAAATATCTCTAACATAAGATTGAATGCCACCTTCACGAGATAAAATTTCCAGAAAAACAAATGTATTTCCTTTTTTTTCATTAATCTTGTTAGCCAACTTAATCTCCACATTATTATTTGTATTTTTTATTTTTCAGCAGCTCTAGATAGTATTAGCAAAACTTAGTAAAAGCCAGTTATATTTAAATTTTAAACAGAGATAATGAATATAAAAAACTATCAATTATAATTTATCTAACTTTAAGTGATTATATTACAATTACATCTCAAAAAAAGGCGTTTTACAACTATCAATCTATGCTAATAATAATATTTTTGCTAAAAACCATAAACTTTTTGATAGTTAAAAATGAAAAATCAAGCTTTTTAAACATATTTTACTTCAAAAAATAAGTCTGTTGAAAATAGTGGAATAGATTTATGAATGATTTGAGATTTTTGATGAAAAGCATTGTATATTTGAGAGTTGCTAGAACAATTAATATTAGGTTTTTTTAGTCAAAGTATCAACCAATTTTTGGTAATATTAATCCATAATTTGCAACCCCAAAAAAAATTTTACACCCTTTGAAAATTCACATAAGCACACAACTACAAATGTACTCATCAAGAAAATCAACAAAGGGTGTAAAATTTTATTCTAGAAGTCCCATTTTAGAACTCCCAGTCTTAGAATAGACCAAAAGTCAAGGATTTCTCAATTGGTAAAGTAGCACCAATACCTAACCACAGAGTTACTGCTGTACCAAACAGGAACACAGCAGTAGCTACTGGACGACGGAAAGGGTTTTGGAACTTATTGACACTTTCAATGAAAGGAACCAACATTAATCCCAGAGGAATAGAAGCCATTGCTACAATACCCAACAACTTATTAGGTACAGTACGCAGAATTTGAAACACTGGCCAGAAGTACCATTCAGGCAGAATTTCTAGAGGTGTAGCAAATGGATCTGCTGGTTCGCCAACCATAGCAGGATCTAGTACGGCTAAACCTACACACAAAGCAAATGTACCAACAATTACTACTGGAAATATATAGAGTAAGTCATTAGGCCAAGCAGGTTCACCATAATAATTGTGACCCATACCTTTAGCCAACTTAGCTCTTAATTGAGGATCGCTCAGATCCGGCTTTTTTAAAGTGGACATATTTTTTTTTCTCCGTAATCACTGAGAGCTAGTATTTGATTATTTTTGACACTCTCACCACTAAATCACTAAATTATAGTGGGAGATTCTCGCCTTATAGCTTAACTTACAAAGGTCCAGAGATACCTTGCTTACGAATCATCAAGAAGTGCAGTAGCATAAATACTGCAATTAGCCAAGGAAGTACAAAAGTATGAAGACTGTAGAAGCGAGTTAGAGTTGCTTGACCAACACTTGTACTACCACGCATTAGTTCTACAATAAATGGACCAACAAATGGAATTGCATCAGGTACACCAGAAACAATTTTTACAGCCCAATAACCAATTTGGTCCCAAGGTAGAGAATAACCTGTAACACCAAAACTAACGGTAATTACAGCCATAACTACGCCTGTTACCCAAGTAAGTTCGCGGGGTTTCTTGAAACCGCCTGTTAGATAAACTCGGAAAACATGAAGAATCATCATCAGCACCATCATACTGGCAGACCAACGATGGATGGAACGAATTAGCCAACCGAAGTTAACCTCAGTCATAATATATTGAACTGATGCTAGTGCTTCTGTTACTGTTGGCTTGTAGTAAAAAGTCATAGCAAACCCAGTAGCAAACTGGATGAGGAAGCAAACCAAAGTAATGCCACCCAAGCAGTAAAAAATATTTACATGGGGTGGAACATATTTGCTAGAAATATCGTCAG
>NZ_CEZPJD010000798.1:0-3606 GCF_983059655.1 Okeania sp. | reverse complement strand
ACGCCGACCAAGAGAGGGAACGCCGACCAAGAGAGGGAATGCTGACCAAGAGAGGCAACAGGGGTAATAAAAAACCGATAATATAAGACTTTTAGCTATTGGACATCTCCTGCAATTTGTAAATATGCCAGCGCACATTGCTATAAATATGGGACACAAAATAAAAACTACAAGTATTATAGGGACTTTCTATGGAATGTCCCTACAGTGGTCTAACAATAATGGAACTGTATAACCAAATTTGATATTATTTACCGAAAAATTAAGGTATAAAGCCTCTCCATTAATGGAGAAAAAAGTGGTCGTTTTGCTACGCAACATGTAAAGCGCAGCGCACCCGTTGGGTGGGATGGCGAGGAAACCTGCGCCATATCCAATCGACCAAGAGAAGAAAAAAATTCCTTTTAACCCAATCCTATCCGTTTTCAAGGAGAGGTAATTCTAAATTCGCGCATTCTAAATTCTAAATTCTTGAAGCTCTAATTAAAACTCCTGCTTCTTTCTGCATAGGCAAAACATCTAAAATGTCAGTTTGAGAGCAATATTTGAGGTCTTCATAACATTCTAAGCGTTGGAGGCGTTTGCCGTGACTGGCATAATTTAATAGTTCATATAATTTTTGCTCCCACTGAAGATAGAGGGATATTGCGCCAAATACTTCATCATTTCCTACAGTTTCATCTGGGAGAGAATTAGTTTCTGTAATTAGGGTATGAGCGATCGCTCCTGCACAGACTGTATCTTCCAATGAATAACTACCTTCCCACCCAGAACCCAATATCCAAATAGTTTCTGGTTTGTTGGTTTTGAGATATTCAACTACGGAGCGACGGTTGACAAGTGCTGCTGCTAGGACAACTTTTGCATTTTGAATACGCTGAAGACAACGAGTGCCATTAGTAGTAGTCATAAATAAGCGTTTATCTTTGACCACTTCTGAAGTAAAGTTGAGGGGTGAGTTGCCTTCATCACAACCTTCTACTTTTTTGCCTCCTCTTTCTCCTACACGAATGCGTTTATCGGCAGGCCATTGTTCGCTGACTGCCATTAATTCTTGAACATCGCTAAATACTTGTACTGCTTCTGCACCTGCATTTAATGCTGTGGCCATTGTTGTTGTAGCTCTGAGGACATCAACCGCGATCGCGCAGTCTGGCATATTTTCGGTGGGGGTTTCTTCGGGAGTGTGGTAGATGAATATTTTCACGGTTTAGTTATAAGTAATACTGCTGATTAATTATTGTATTGCTTTATAGCGCTTTTCAAATTGATGACCTCACGTCATAACCAAAACCTTGTAAGAGCGTTAGCGACAGCTTTGCGTTAGCAAATGGCCATTCGTCCCTACTGTGATGAAAACCGCTTTATGTGGACATTTATTATGTTTTGCCAGTAATAATTCTGCGGATGTCGTCTTGAATTTGAGTACCAGTCTTTCCTTCCCATCGTACTTTTAACAAATTCAGTCCCACTTCTGCATATTTTGTGATAATTTCCATAACTTCCCGACTTTCGGTAGGTTGGGGTTCACCGTTACGTTTAGTTATGGCATGAACTCCTGCTTCTAGTGCCAGACGTACCTCATCATCAACAGTATTGATATATACCATATCCTGGCGACCTTTGAGAGAAACTTGGGAGATATCAGCATTTTGTTTGATGGCATAAGCTGCGGCAAATACATAAGCATCAACCATTCGTCCGAAAACGGCCTGACTTTTGAGGGCGTCCAAATAACCTTTTGCTTCTGCTGTAGGGCGAATAGTTGCTTTGGGGTCAATACGTTTCATTCTTTTTCCTCCACTACGGAAGCATCTTCAGTTGCTCCGAGACGGCGAATATTGAGAATACCTGCAATATGAGGTTGCACAATACCCAAAAGCTCTGGGGGAAAGTCTCGGTCTGTTGCTAAAACTATTACCTGGGATGGAATTTCTGGTAATGATTTAATTAAGTTTTTCTGATGTTTGGTGTCTAGATGACCAAAAGGAGTATCCATAATTAAAGGTGCTGCTGTACCAGATGCTAAATTTAATCCTGTGATAAAAGCGAAGGCTAATGCTTCTTTTTCTCCTGCACTTAAAGTTTCTGGGTCGATAATTTGACCTACTGCATTTTTGACTCCTAAGGTATAGTCTGGTTGAATTTTTATGCCTTGATATTCTTCTGGTTTATTAGTGACTTGGCGGTGAATGTTAGAGGTTTTATCTTCGATGCTTTGTTTTCTTTCTTCTGTTCGCCATTCTATTAGCTCATCTGTGGCTTCATAAAGACTTCTTGCTAATTTTGCTTGCCTTGCTAAAGTTTCTGTTTGTTTATCTTGAGTTGCTAATTTTTCTATGTCTCGGCGTTGTTTTTCTTCCTCTTTTTTTAAATCTTCTATTTCCTTATTTAATCTGTCAATTTGTTCTTTTTTCTGTCTGGCAGTTTGCTCTGCTGTTCCTACCAATTGCCAAGTTGCTTGAGCGTCTTCTCGATTAATTCCTTTAGTTTCTCGTTTCAGACGATATGCGTCTATTTTGATTGTTTCTAGTTCATCTTGTAGGCAATCACGCTCCAACAAAAGGTCTTCAAAGTTAGGTATTTTATAGTCAGAAATTGTTTCTAAACGGTTGCGTAATTCATCCTGACGGATTACTTCTTGGGTACTACTAACACCAGATTCTAAGCTTTCAATTTCTTTGATAATAAATTGACGAGAATCTTCATCTATACAACGACCACAAACACAAGTTTTATCTTCTAATAATTCTCGTAAAAGCTTAACTGAACCAGAACGTCGAGCGGTTGTAATAGCTGTACTTTGCATATCATCTGCAACTTCTCTTATAAATTCTATCAATAGCGGAATAGGTGCTTGTCTCAATCCATTTTCTAATTTTTTTGTTGCTTTTTTGAGGTTTTCTTTACAACGTTCTTGCTCTCTTTCTAAATCCTTTAATTGTTCTAACTTATTTTGTAGTTCTTCAATTTGATTTGCTTCTTCTGTTGTTTCTTCCAGCTCTTTAATAGCATTTTTCTCATCTAATTTTGCTTTCTCAAGTTGTGCTGTTTTGACTTCTATATTTTCTTGAATTTCTCGAAGTTTTTGTTTGACTTGTCTGAGACTTTCATTCACCGAATCTACTTCATCAAATTTTCTATCTAATTTTTTTCTAGTAATTTTTACATCGTGCCGTAGATTTAGTAATTCAGTAATTCCGAGTATTCGCTCTATGGCTTTGTGGGTTTCTTTAGTGTGAATTCTTTGAGCATAACGTTTAATTTCTACACCATCAAAGAAGAAAAATTCTTTACAGGAATTTGGCAATAGTTCCTCGATTTTGTCTGGCACATCTCTGATATTTTTACCATTTTTATTGATTACTGGTAGTTCTACTTTTGCTCTAGCTATCTCACCTTGTATTTCTCTTTTTGCAACTCTGCTAATATTGTAAAGATCTCCATTACGCTCAAAAACAAGTTCTACTGACATTTCCAAGTTAGGATTCTCTTTAACTACTACGCGATTAAAATGGTCTAGTAATTTAGAATCAGAAATAGCTTTTGCACCGTAAAGACACCATTGAATTGCCTCTAGTATAGATGTTTTGCCAAATCCATTTT
>NZ_CEZPJD010000797.1:0-3622 GCF_983059655.1 Okeania sp. | reverse complement strand
TTTCTAATGGTTTGAGACAACCTGCATTGAGGGGAATATCATCATCAACTAGGGTACGAAATACATATAAAACTGCTGCTTTACATACTGCGGTTGGTGCGTTGAAGTTTGTGGGAAGTTGGGGAGATGTTCCTGTAAAGTCTATTTTTGCACTGAGATTTTTTTTGTCGAGACTGACAGAAACTTGAATTTTATTACCGTCATCGAAGGTGGATGTGGAATTTTGTTTGTTGAGTGATGAAGAGAGTTTTTTTATGGCTTGGCGTACTGATGTTTCGGCGTTATCTTGAACGAATTTCATGTAAGTTTGTACGGTTTCTAAGCCATACTTTTCTGTCATTTTCTGAAGTTCTTGTGTACCTTTTTCATTTGCTGCTATTTGTGCTTGGAGGTCGGCGATATTTTGGCTGGTGTTTCTGGCAGGATATTTGCCGGATGTGAGGATGTTTAATATTTCTGTTTCTTGGAATTTCCCGTTTTTGACGAGTTGGAAGTTATCGATTAATATTCCTTCTTCTTCTACTGTTTTACTATGGGGTGGCATGGAACTGGGGGTAATTCCACCAATATCTGCATGATGACCACGGGAGGCTACATAAAATATGGGAGTTTCTATTTTTTCTGTCTTTTCAGGGGGGGTTACGGAAATAGTTGTTTGATTTTCAGAAATAATATTTTCATTGGCAGGAGGGTTTACAGATTTTAATTTTTGAGTGGTAGATTTATCCCCTAAAGTGATTTTTGTATCGGATAAAGTTTGTTCGCCAGGAAACTGTACAGATTTCAAATTTTGAGTAATAGATTTATCCCCTTTTGGTTTTTGTAGAGGTGGAAATACGGGGGTAATAACTGTTATGTCTGGTAAATGAGTACCGCCGTTATAGGGATTATTTAAAACATAAACGTCTCCTGGTTTGAGGATATCTTTTTTATCAGAAATTACGGCATTAACACTTTCGCTCATGGAGCCTAAATGTATGGGAATGTGAGGAGCATTGGCAACTAATTGACCGTCTCGGTCGAAGATGGCGCAGGAAAAGTCTAGTCTTTCTTTGATGTTTACTGAGGAGCCAGTTTTTTGTAATGTAATTCCCATTTGTTCAGCGATCGCTCGAAATAGGTTATTAAATATTTCTAGCATTACTGGGTCTGCTGATGTTGGGATTTTTGTTTGAGATTTTGTGGTTGGGTCTAGAGATTTTTCTGTGGTTTTGGTTTTGGTTAATACGAGGTGGTTTTTGAGGGTTAATTCTGCTTGCCATCCTGGTTCGATAATATTAGTTCCGGTTTTTTCTATGATTAAGGCGGGGCTATTAATTTTTGTTCCTGGTTGTAAATTTTCTCGTAGATAAATAGGTGTATCTTGCCATTTTCCGGCGGTGTAGATTTTTGTTGTTGTAATTGGAGTTATGGCTGTTTTTTGAATGGGAGATTTTTCTGTTTCTTCTAGAGTTTCCATTTGTTGAATAAGTTCGAGGGAGACTGCTTCAATCATTAGAGATTTTTCTGCCATGATAAATCCATATCTTTGTTGATGGGCTGTTTCAAATTCGGATTTCATTATGGAGATATTTTCGGCAAAGTCTACGATTAATGTTGAGTCACTGCCTTGATATTTGATGTGAACTTTCGATAAGGATATTTGATTTTGATTGGAATTTATTTCTTGTTTAGCTTCAGTTTCTAGTGTGGATAAAATTTGTTTAATTTCTGGCAATAATTCTGGAATTAGTATTTTTTCAACTGCCTTTTTTTTCATAACTCGAATATCTGCCAATCCCATGCCATAAGCTGATAAAACTCCGGCATAAGGATGGATAAATATTTGTTTCATTCCCAAAGCATCAGCAATTAAACAAGCGTGTTGACCGCCAGCTCCACCAAAACAACAAAGAGTATATTCTGAAACATCATAACCTTTTTCCAAAGAGATTTTTTTAATCGCATTTGCCATTTTTTCCACGGCTATAGCTAAATATCCACTAGCTACTTCTTCTGGTTTTTTACTATTACCTATTTCTGCTGCTAACTGAGTAAACTTCTCTCTAACAATCTCTAAATTTAAAGGTAAATTTCCATCTTTCCCAAAGACTTTCGGAAAAAAATCTGGCTGTATTTTTCCGACCATGACATTACAATCTGTCACTGTTAAAGGTCCGCCCTTTCCATAAGCAGCCGGACCAGGATTTGCTCCAGCAGATTCAGGTCCGACACGATAACGAGAACCATCAAAAAATAAAATTGAACCTCCACCAGCAGCCACAGTATGTATCGACATCATCGGAGTTTGTAGCCGTACCCCTGCAATTTCTGTTTCAAATTCTCGCTCATATTCTATTGTTTTATTTTCTGCTCCAGCGTAATGAGCAACATCAGTAGAAGTACCACCCATATCAAAACTAATTATCTTATGAAAACCAGCCATTTTACTTGTTTGAACTGCTCCAACAATTCCACCAGCAGGTCCAGATAAAATACTATCTTTACCTTGAAATTTTTGAGCATCTGTTAAACCGCCATTTGACTGCATAAACATTAATTTAACTGACTGTATTTCTGAAATATTGCTTAAAATATTTTTGGCAGAATTCTTTTCCTTTTCCTTTTCTGTTTTCTGTTCTCCCTTCCCTGTTCCTAATTTATTCAATTGGTTACTTTCTTGGATATTGCTTTTATTTAAAAGTTCTTTAGTAAAATCTTTTTTCTTAACTGTTCCCTGTTCCCTATTCCCTGTTCCCTTTTTTTCTGACTGTATTTCTGAAATATTGCTTAAAAGATTTTTAGCAAAATTCTTTTCCTTTCCTGTTCCCTGTTCCCCGTTCCCTGTTCCCTTTTTTAAAGAATTACTGACTTGATTGACATATCTTAGTAAAATTGGTGATAAATAAGCATCAACAACAGTAGTATCTCCCCGACTAACTAATTTCATTAAAGGGCTAACTTCGTGAGATACAGATATTTGAGTAAATCCTATTTCTTGAGCAATTTCTTTAATTTTTTGCTCATGCTTCGGGTAACGATAACCGTGCATTAAAACAATGGCGCAACTTCTAATTCCTGCTGCATAAACTTCTTGAAGTTGAATAGTTAACTCCGTTGTTTGAAGTGGAATAATTTCTTCACCTTTCGCTGTATAACGTTCCTTAACTTCAATAACTTTCTCATACAACATTTCCGGCAAAATAATTTCTCTAGCAAAAATATTTGGTCGGTTTTGATAACCAACTCTTAGAGCATCTTTAAAACCCTTCGTAATAACTAAAACTGTACGATCGCCCTTCCTTTCTAATAAAGCATTTGTCGCAACAGTAGTACCCATTTTAATCACTTCTATTTCTTTTGAATAAATTGCTTGATTTTGAGGAATTCCTAATATTTCACGAATTCCTTGTACTGGAGCATCTTGGTAGCGATCGGGATTTTCTGATAATAGTTTATGAATAATAATTTGACCGTCCGGAGCTTTAGCAACTATATCAGTAAATGTACCTCCACGGTCTATCCAAAATTGCCAAGAATTGTTAGTCATAAATGTGTTAGTCATATTAATTTAGAATTTATTGACATCCCTTGCAATGCGCGGTCGTACATGGTCGGTATTCCCAAAGGTCTTTTTTCATCC
>NZ_CEZPJD010000796.1:0-3622 GCF_983059655.1 Okeania sp. | reverse complement strand
TGGAGAATATGTAAGATTTTTAAACATAGCTCAAGGTTCAATCAACGAATTAGAAACACATCTAATTTTATCTGGGCGAGTCGGGGTAAATACAGAAAGCAAAAACTTATCTAAAGTTCATTAAACTTACTCATAATTATAGCTATCAAACTAAAATGAGTAATTTTGCTCAGTTGTCTATTCATTGAGTCGTTATCAGCTACAATTAGGATATGAAGCTAGTTGAACGTCATGTTATTACCAAATCACATTATTTGTGGTCAGAAATAGACCACAAGGCTTTTTTGTCAAAAAATCTGTTCAATTTAGCCAATTACCATTATCGCCAATATTTCTTTGAAAATAAAAATCAACTAAGCTTTAATCAACTGTATCACCTAGTATCTAAGACGGATGATTATCAAGCTTTACCTACTAAGGTAAGCAAGCAAATAATCAGAAGATTAGACTCAGCTTGGAGTAGTTATTTTGCAGCCTTAAAAGCGTGGCAAAAACAGCCAAAAAAATTTTTAGGGAAACCAAAAATTCCCAAATATAAACATAAAACAAAAGGCCGAAATCTTCTTCCTTATCCAAATGAGTCAATTTACAAAAAAACCTTAAAAAAAGGAATTTGTCATCTGTCCATGAGTGAAATAAAAATCCCCACTTCACAGACAGAAATAATAGAGGCAAGAATCATCCCCAGAAGTAGCTGTTACATAATAGAAATAGTCTATGAGAAACAGGAGGAAATAACAAATAATCAACAAGTAGCAGGAGTAGATTTAGGAGTAAATAACTTAATAGCTGTAACTACAAATCAAATAGGAACTACACCTCTATTGATTAAAGGCAAGCCATTAAAAGCAATTAACACCTTTTATAATAAACAACGCTCTTATTTACAATCTCAACTAAAAACCAACCACAATCAAAGTAATTCTCATCGGTTAAAAAAATTAACTCACAAACGAAATAGTAGAGTAGAAAACTATCTCCATACAGCAAGTAAAAGAGTAATAGATTGGTGTGTAAACCATGAAATAGGAACCTTAATTATTGGGCAGAATCAAAATTGGAAACAAGAAATAAAATTAGGGAAAAAGAACAATCAACAATTTGTGAATATCCCTCACTATAGGTTAATAGAGATGTTAACGTATAAAGCCCAACTAAGAGGAATAAAAGTAATAATTACAGAAGAATCTTATACATCTCAATCGAGCTGTTTAGATGGAGATGATTTACCAAAATATGGAGATAAAAAACAGCAATTTAGTGGAAAAAGAGTAACAAGAGGGTTGTATAAAACCAGAGAAAATAAATTATTAAATGCAGATGTAAATGGGTCATTTAATATAATTAAAAAAGTAATTCCTGATGTCTTTGACCAGGGAATAAAGGGTTTGCCGTTTAACCCTGTAGTGGTTGATCCACTTGCGTTTGACTAGACTTTCAGACCTTTGAGTAAGTTTAGTTGAGCGGTTATGTAAGGAAAAGGAAATAGAAATTATTATTTCTCTGCTAACTGAAGAAAGTAGGATGATTATTAGTTTGACTAAAAAACTGAAAAATTAACTATAATCAACGTCTACTTCTTTATATTCTCTGTTCCCTGTTCCCTGTTCCCTACTCCCTACTCCCTACTCCCTAAATATGCAATTCATCGATCAAGCAGAAATTCAAGTAGAAGCTGGCAAAGGTGGCGACGGTATGGTTGCCTTTCGCCGAGAAAAATATGTGCCTGCTGGAGGCCCATCTGGTGGAAATGGTGGCCGTGGTGGCTCCGTCATTTTAGTGGCGGTTGAAAATCTTCAAACTTTGCTGGATTTTAGATTTCAGCGTATTTTTAAAGCCGAAAATGGTAAGCGTGGTGGTCCAAAAAATATGACTGGCGCTTCAGGGAGCGATCGCTTAATTGAAGTGCCCCCTGGTACTATGATTTATGATGTGGAAACTGAGGAATTATTGGAAGATTTGATTAAACCGGGACAAAGTTTTTGTGTTGCTAAAGGTGGAAAAGGTGGGTTAGGAAATAAACATTTTCTCAGCAATAGTAACCGCGCTCCTGAATATGCTTTGCCTGGATTGGAGGGTGAAACTCGAATGTTAAGATTGGAGTTAAAACTGTTAGCTGAAGTGGGAATTATTGGGTTACCAAATGCGGGAAAATCTACTTTAATTGCTGCTCTTTCTGCTGCCCGTCCGAAAATTGCTGATTATCCTTTTACGACTTTAGTTCCAAATTTAGGAGTTGTGAGAAAACCGACGGGAGATGGTACTGTTTTTGCTGATATTCCAGGATTAATAGAAGGTGCTTCTGCTGGTTTGGGCTTGGGGCATGAATTTTTGAGGCATATTGAACGGACTAAGTTATTGTTGCATTTGGTCGATATTACAGATATTAATCCAGTGGAGAATTATCAGACTATTCAAAATGAGTTGAAAGTTTATGGGCGAAATTTGAAAGATAAAAAGCAAATTTTAGCTTTGAATAAAGTTGAGGCAGTTGATTTAGAAAGTGAAGAAATACAGGAGTTAGTGAGTAGTTTTAGAGAGATTAGTGGGGGAAAAGTTTTCTTGATTTCTGCTGTTGCTGGTATTGGTTTGAAAGAGTTGATGGAAGAAGTTTGGCAAATATTGGAGATGCAGGAAAGTGTTATTTAATAATTAACAATTAATAATTACTGGGGTTGACTAAAATGATTTTTTTCTTTATTTCCCTTAAAATAAGAGGTTTTATAGGTTACAGGATATCTGAAAAGTTGTTTAATACTGAATCTTGCCCCCCGAGCAAGCCAATTCTAGGGGGAACAAGAACCCATTAGCTAGTAAAAGTCCCCCAATTTTGGGGGATTTAGGGGGCGCGTGATGTAGCAAATGAGACTTCTCAGACAACCTCTTAATCCTTTGGTAAGCTGCGCTAACGTTTCTCTCAATTCAGCCTACAAATTCTAATAACAGTATTTTTCATCCTTGGGTATTACTTGGTCTTTTGCACTTCGCATTGCTCCTAAAAGAGTCGAAATAAATACACAACGTTTTGCTTTCCCTCCACTACGAAGAGATAAAGTTATACGTCTAATACTGTTGGGATGACCTTTATAGTTAAATTTTACTCTCCAAATTTCAGTTGAGGAGTCTTGAAGCATAGTTGTTTCATCATCTATTTTCACATCTGACTCTAGGTTTTGCCAATTGGCATTTTGAGCATCAAGACTTTCTGGGTGAACTGCCCATTGAACTATTTCGTCTTGTTGTCGGAAGCTAGCTTGCCAAGAAATTTTATCTCGCATAGCATTACTTCGTGCAGTTTTCATAGCTTGATATACTCTGTCATTAGAAGTGCGGAGGCATTGCTTATTGGTGAAGGTTAGCCATCCGGGAGTGGCGATCGCTGCTAGAATACCCACAATCAAAACAACAAATGTTAATTCTGTGAGGCTATATCCTGCTTCTTTTTGTCTAAGTAATTTTTCTGATAATTTTTTTTGAAATTCTTTAATAATAGTTGATTTTACGGAATTAGATATTTTTACGGTCATTTCAACCCTGATTTAGTGTTTTATAGCGTTTTCATTAACATAGAATACAGAAATTTTGGCTTAAAAGCAGATAGCATAAATTTTGTAGTCTACAT
>NZ_CEZPJD010000795.1:0-3626 GCF_983059655.1 Okeania sp. | reverse complement strand
CAACAGGCAACAGGCAACAGGCAACAGGCAACAGGCAACAGGCAACAGGCAACAGAGGGAATAAATTGCCGATAACATAAGACTTTTAGCTATTGGGCAAATCCTGCAATTTGTAAATATACCAGCGCTCATTGCTATATTTATACTGTATAAATCATCGTCATTGACCTTTTTCAAGAGTCAAAATTTCAGGAAAATATTAAGTATAAATACTTGATCTACCCAGACATAAGCTGTACATCATTTCCTATTACACCAATGCTACCGGATTTGATATTACTTCTTCTTTTTTCCTTCTTCCTTCTTCCCTCTTCCTTCTTCTTAATTTAAAAGCTTCACAGCAGAGCCATCCTTCAACTTTTGCACCCCTGAAACAATCAACTTATCACCAGCTCGTAAACCTGACACTACCTCAGTCACATCACCTTTAACCAAACCTAACTCAATTATTTGGCGTTTTGCTTTCTGCTCCTCACCCGCTCCTTCCACCAAATAAACAAACCTTTCTTCTCCTTGAAAACCCACCGCCGTCATTGGTACAACCACAGTTTGACGTCTATCCCAGATCGCATTTACCCGCACAAACTGACCATCTTTTAACTTTCCGGCACTATTATCCACATCTGCTTTGACTAAAATAGTTTGAGAGTCACTACTAACAGTAGGAGAAATAAAACTAACTTTCCCTATTCCCAGAGCTTTCCCTTCTGAATTCTTAATCTCCACAGGTAAACCCAATTTTAAATCCCCTCGTCGCTCTAAAGGAATTGGTAAATTGATTTCTAATACTTGATTTGCCGTCACAGTAGTAATAGTGTCACTATCAGTAACAAAATCTCCCATTTTCACGATCATATCTCCCACAATTCCAGCAAAGGGAGCTACAACTACCGTATCCTGTAACTCCACTTCTAAACTCTCTACTTCTGCTTGTGCTGCTGCCACATCTGCATTTGCCTGAGCAATTTCTTCGGGGCGAGTGCCGTTTTGTAATTCCTCTAAATTACTACGAGCTTCTGCCACCTCCGCCTCTGCTCTAGCAATTTCTTCGGGGCGAGTGCCGTTTTGTAATTCCTCTAAATTACTACGAGCTTCTGCCACCTCCGCCTCTGCTCTGGCAATTTCTTCGGGGCGAGTGCCATTCTCTAGTCTTCTCAATACTTGCCGTTGTTGTTCGACTGCTGCTTCTGATGTCTCAATTGTAGATTCTTGATTTCTTTGCAACTGGGTCACTCGTCTTTTTGCTTCTTCTACTCTTGCTTTAGCTGCCCTCTCTTGTTTGAAAATTTCCTGAAAAGTTAATTCAGCGATCGCTCCTTCATCTCTCAAATTTTGATTTCGCTTTACTTGTTCGCTAGCTAACTCTAATTCTGCTTGTTGTACTTCTATTTGCGCCTTAGCTTGAGCAATTTCTTCTAACAAACTACCTGACTTAGCATTGGCCAGTCGTGCTTCTGCCTCTTGTAGTTGTGCTTTGGCCTGGGCAATTTCTTCATTACGAGTACCTGCTCGTAGTTCGGCTAAACTTGCTTGAGATTGATTAAGACGCGCTCTGGCTGCTGCAATTTGTTCTGGCCTTGCTCCAGTTTTGAGTTCTGCTAAACTTGCTTGAGATTGGTTGAGACGTGCTCTAGATGCTGCAATTTGTTCTGGCCTTGCTCCAGTTTTGAGTTCTGCTAAACGTGCTTGAGTTCGTCGGAGGTTTGCTTTGGATCTTCTTAAGTTGGCTTCTACATTATCACTTTTGAGTTTAGCGATCGCCTGCCCTTTGGATATAAAGGTTCCTTCCTGGGCTAAAATTTCTACTACTCTACCATCTATTTCTGGTCTAATTCTGACTGAGCGTTTGGCTTCGAGTGTCCCGACAAATTCTGAGGTTTCTTGGAGAGAGCTAATTTCTATTGGTATGGCTTTAATTAGGGTACTTCGTCGTCTACCTGGAGCTGCTGTTGATGGTTTGTTGGCTGTTTCGCTATTTTGAGACTGCCACCATTGCCCTCCTAAAAATCCTACTCCGAGAGTGGTAATAATTACTGTTGCCCAAAGTAGGCCAGAAAAATTTGTTTTGTTTGTTTGAAACTGTTCCGGAGCAGTTTTTGTCTGGTCTTCATATAGTTCTATTTTGTTACTTTCCTGGATATTTTCTGGTGGTTTAGTTTTGTCTTTAATTGCTGAATTTGATGAATTTAAATTTGACATTTATTTAACCTTTATTGTTTATTTATTTGACTAATTATTTCTGCAGTTAATATAGAGTTAAAAAGAGTTTTTTTTCTCGATCAGATTCAACAGTTTATCTTTTTCTTTTGTGTTTAATTCCCCACCGTCTACAAGGTGTTGACAATTGGTTTGGGTTTTAGTAAACATCCACTTTTTGCTTCTTCCTTCTTCCTTCTTCAACAGTTCTAATTCTTTGACTAATTCTTCTCTTAGCCATTGTATTTCTGTATTTAGAATTGATTTTGCTCGATTACAAGCAGAATATTGATAGGAGTCTAGTAATAGATTCTCAGATTGTTGACTATCTAAATATTCTTGACGTAGTTGACAAATTATTAAACGATGCTCAATAAGTTTGACTCTCTCAGTAGGTTCTAAATCACTGAAAAAGAAAAATTTAATTAGAAATCTAGAGCGACCTTTTACCCAACTTTCTTTGAGATTTTCTAGCATTTTTTCACGCCAGCGATCGCGCCCTTTTTCTGTTATTTGATAGATTTTTCGACTACATCCGGCCTCTCCTGGTTCTTCTGTAACCACAAAAACATAACCCCGCTCTTCTAATCGTTTCAGCAAGGGATATATAGCACCATAGTTGATACTAATACAGCTACTCATAAATAACTCTAGCTGTTGTTTTAAACGATAGCCGTGCAGAGGTTTCTTTTGCAGTAAACCTAGGGCAGATAACTCAAGCATTTATATCAGTCTGATATATTTGTTTATTTTTTCATTATATTTCAATTAATTTTATCTGACGAAATAAAAATTAAAAAATCTTAAACTTATTAGGAAAGGCAGAGGGCAGGAGGCAGAAGGGAATTCTGACTCCTCATTTTTTATACTACATTATGAAGTGTGGAATGTAGGATTTAATTTAGTTAGAGTCAAACTCTGTTTTTCGTCAAATCGACATTTCTAGGTAAAGTCTTGATCGGCAGGGAAATTATTTGGTGAGGAAATATCAAAAACTAAAAACTCAGACAACGCCAGATTTTTCCTTTTGCCTTCTGCCCTCAACCTTGAAATACACTATTTAGGGCTTGCGCTCATAAAATTGTAATCAATACCTGTAAAGGCTTCCAGAGTTAAATATTGCTGAGGGGGTGCAAGGTTTTTGGCACTTTTTGTCTCAAAATGCTAATATTTTTCCCCTGACTATCAGAAAATTTGGCCGTAGTAGATGGTCTAAACTGTTCCCTGTTCCCTATCGTCACCATCAGACTTTTTCAGCAAACCCTATTTATTATAGATATAGCAGTGGAAGAAAAGGTGAGGAGATATCAAAAGCTGAAAACTCAAACAACGCCAGATTTTTCCTTCTGCCTTCTGCTATATGTACCCTTAATCAAGATAAAAGGCCACGACTAAAGAATAATAATGAAAAATTTCTGGAAACAAATAGA